>NZ_JBIUWN010000063.1:0-33774 GCF_044743485.1 Pseudomonas sp. NPDC087614
GGAAGTAACAGATCGAACCGACGAACAGGTTGAGGTTGTTCTTGAAGTTACGAGCTCTGTCGAATTGTTCTTTCTTTGCGAAGACTTCGATTTCAACTGCGCCTTGGCCTTGTGCCAGAGCGCCGAACGAAGTGGCGGCAATCAAAGAACCAATGGCCAAGCCCAAGGTGTTTTTCAGTTTCATCCGTTAAATCCCCATCTGGTGATTGTGAAGCAGTCCCGCAAACCGGGGGACAACTCGGCGGCAATTCTATCAGAACTTGCCTACACGTAAGAGATATTTGCGCTGAACTAAGTTTCAGCAATGCCTGCAAATTTCTCACGTAATTTATCTAGAGCACGCTTGTACCGCATTTTTGTAGCACTCAAACCCATGTGCATGATGTCTGCGATCTCCTGAAACTCCAGCTCTGCGACAAAACGTAGCACCAGAATTTCACGGTCAATCGGGTTCACATACACCAACCAGCGATCGAGTCCACCCTTCTCTTCCGGTTTCGGCGCCTTTTCCTCAGACGCTTCTTCCAGCGGGTCAAGACTCAATGCGTCCATCAAGCGACGCTTTCGCCGTTCCTTTCGATACTGCGTAATACATTCGTTGTAAGTGATGCTGTACAGCCAGGTTTTGAACTTCGATTTCCCCTCAAAGTTCTTCAAACCATACAAAACCTTCAGCATCACTTCCTGACAGACATCGTCCGCGTCGCGATCGTTCCCGAGATATCTCGCGCAGACGTTAAATAATGTTCGCTGGTAACGCCGCATCAGTTCTTCATAAGCGCGCGTTACGTGAAAAAGCTCGGTATGCGAGCGCGCGACCAACTCCTCATCAGAGAGTTCGCGGGGGTCGTAGCGCGTGGATAGCGTATGGGCTTTATTCAAAACAAGTCGTGCCGACAGTCAGGTCAATGTCCGCCGCAACCAGCATCAGCTGGCATTTTGCGGCGGCATACATTAGCAGGGTTTGCCGGATTAGCGGCTACTCACATGCTGTTCCAGCAGGATCCGATTGGAAAGAGAGACTAGCTCACCCTCATCGGTCAGCAGTGTGGTTTTAACCGTGCCGATCTCTTCGATCTGGCCTTCGACCTCGCCAACACGCACTTGTTGCCCAACCTGATACAACTCACGCACATAGATTCCCGCAAGAATCTGACCGGCGATTTCCCGGCTTCCCAAGCCCATGGCCAGCGCAACGGCCAGACCAACGGTAATCAGAACAATGACGATCACATGGTTCAGAAGGTCGGTCTTGACCTCAAGCTGACTGATCGCAACCGAGATGCTGATGATGATCACCAGTCCCTGTGCAATTCGACCCAATCCCGAAGCGTAGTCCAGACCTACGCCTTCTGCTGCACCACGCACCAGCCCGTTGGCCAGTTGTGCGAGCAGAACACCTACCAGCAACACCAGCGCGGCGCCGAATACTTTCGGCAAATACAGCGCCAGGATGTCGAGCGTAGCCGAAACTCGCTCAAGCCCGAGGGATTCTGCTGCAGAAACCAGGAAAATGAGCAGAACGAACCAGTAGACGATTTTGCCAATCAGGGTCGAAATCGGTACCTGCAACCCGGCACGCGACATCAACTTGGTCAAACCGGTGCCGCCCATCAAGCGGTCGAGACCCAGTTTGGCAAGCAGCTTGGACAGCAAGGTATCGAGCAGCTTCGCCACGACGAAACCCAGCAGCAGCACGACCAGTGCGCCAAACAGGTTCGGGATGAAGTTGGCGACTTTGGTCCACAACGCAGTCATTGCAGTGACGAGGCTCTGAGTCCAGAGATCAAGTTCCATATTCAATCAGCCTTATCAGCAGTGCGAGCGGTAGGTTTACGAAGACGGGAAACCGGCGAAACATGGGCCGATCCGTTGTTCAAGGCGATCATCAGCGCGGGCAGCCAGCGGCCCAGCAGGCTGAACAGATCGCCGGCGCCGACCTGGCGGTTGGCGGTTTTGAGTACGCGACCCAGGCACGCATCGTCGTCGCGGCTGGACGGCGAAGCGTTGAGCATGTCACGCAAAGACTGTTCAAACGGATCGTGCATACGCACCTCTCGTGATGTCTGTGAAAGACGCGGGCAAATTTGGTCGGGTCACATGCGGCATCTCTAAACCCAACGCAAACGTCGGAACAACCACCACTGCCCAAGGGCCACAGCGACCATCAGCAGGCAAGCCACCAGGAAGCCGTAAGGACTCCCGGAAAGCGGAATTCCACCGACGTTTATACCCAGCAGACCGGTGATAAAACTCATCGGTAAAAAGATCCCGGTGATGATCCCGAAGCGGTACATCGTGCGATTCATGCGCTCGCTCAGGCGCCGGTCCTCAGCCTCCAGCACAAGCCCCACGCGCTCTCGGGTCAATTCGAGCTCTTCGAGATAACGCGTCAGGCTGTTGTTCAATTCGTTCCAGTAGTCGGCATCGTCATCGACGAACCAGGGCAGTTTTATCCGCGTCATCTGGCCGAAGATATCCCGCTGTGGCGCGAGAAAACGCTTCAGTCCAGCCGCCCTGCGACGGATGTGCAAAATGGCGCCATGATCGGGCGTATACCGTTCGTCGGCATCCATTTTTTCTTCTTCCTCATCGGCGATTTCCGAGAGGCAAGTGACCAGATCCTGCACCTTGTTGGTAAGGAACTGCGCCAGATAAAGGATCAGTTCAGAAGCGGTTTTCGGGCCTTTGCCGTCTGCCAGTTGCGCGAGCAATTCATCGGTAGCCCGCAACGGTCGCAAACGCAGGGAGATCACACGCTGAGCGCTGGCAAAAATGCGCACCGACACCATGTCTTCCGGCTCCGCGCCCGGATTGAGATTGACCCCGCGCAAAAACAGCAACAACTCGGCATCCGGCAACGGCAACAAACGAGGTCGGGTGTTCTCTTCCAGCAGCAGGTCGCAGGTGAATTCATTGAGACCACTGGATTTGCGCAGCCAGGTCTGGGTTTGCGGATGACTGCGATCCCAATGCAGCCACAGGCTTTCATGGGCCTGCAGTTGCAAATCGTCGAGTTCAGTCCGGGCTATCGAACGCGCACCGCCTTTACCGTCCAGCACCAGGGCATGCACCAGCCCCCATTGCGCGTTTTCTTCCTCGAACATCCTCATCCCTTTGTCGAAGGCTTATTCAGGCATCTTCAGCGGGCTCGGCGAGATGATCACGCCGTTGTTGTCCGCATAAATGTAGTGCCCCGGGTGGAACGTCACACCGGCAAAAGTCACCGCAACGTTGAGGTCGCCAACGCCGCGTTTTTCGGTCTTCATCGGATGACTGGCCAAGGCCTGAACCCCGAGATCGGTCTGGGCAATAACGTCGACATCACGGATGCAACCGTAGATCACCAGCCCTTCCCAGCCATTCTTTGCGGCCTTCTCGGCGATCATGTCGCCCAGCAGCGCACGGCGCAGGGAACCGCCGCCATCGACCACCAGCACCTTGCCGTGGCCGCTGAGCTCGGCTTGTTCCTTGACCAGCGAGTTGTCTTCGAAGCATTTGATGGTCACGATTTCGCCGCCGAACGAATCACGGCCGCCGAAATTGCTGAACATCGGTTCCAGCACCTGAACCAGCTCCGGATAAGCGTCGCAAAGGTCAGGCGTAAGGTAATGGTTCATCGAAAAACTCCTGTGAAAAGGAAGACGATCAGGGATGACGCACTCTTTTGAAACGAGTTCCGGCGGTCGCTGTTTACCTTAGTTCATCCCATGGTCGCTGAACGAACCTGAACAAACGCTGAAACGTAATAGCTAAACAGCCACCCAATATGACCAGAACCGCACAACGCGTCATATCTTAGCCGCAAGCCATGCCGAACGAAATGCCCTTTTCAGAGCCTGCGACTCAGCCTGCAGCCGCCATATCCGGCTTCCCACCCAGCAGGGGCGCTTGCTGATCGCTCAACCAGCGTGCAACCAGTGGCCACACTTGCGTCTGCGCAGATTTGCTCACCAACATCTCGACATGACCGAAATTTTCGCTGAAGCCCTGCTCGCGCCCCAGATTGACGAACTGTTTTTGCTCGCTGCCTATCTGCTCGAACAGTTTGCGACAGGCCCAGGCCGGGTCCTGATGGTCCCCCGCTGCGCTGACCGCCAGCACGGGCACTTGAACATCTGCCAAACCGGCCCACCAATCCTTGTCCTTGTCACCAAAACGACCGAACAAGCCATACCAGCGCATGCTTTCGATGGCCAGACCGATCGGCTCGTCTTCTGGCCCGCGTTTAAGACGCGAGCCCGATAGCTGGGCAAATCGCTTGAGAATGAAGCGACTGCTCCACTCCACCGGTGGGATTTTCAGGGGCCAGTAGGTTCGGCTGACTTGCGTGCCAAAAAATGCCGCGGACGCCACGGCCGGCTCACCCAGGTATTCGCCGCCCAGCGCCGCCGCCAGGGTGATGCCGCCCAGCGAGTGCCCGAGCCAATGCGGAACCTGACCGCTCTGCTCGCGCACGAACGCGGCAATTGCCGGCAGATCGTATCGCGCGTAGTCAGCGACGCGATTGCGCCGGTAATCCTCGTTGCGCTGCGACAGACCGTGACCGCGCATCTCCGGGATCCACACGTCGAAACCCAGCCGTGCCAGGTACGCGCCCAGCCCCAGACCTTTCGGGGAAAACCAGAAGCGCCGATTGGAAAAACTGCCATGCAACAGAATCACCGGCACGCCGCGCACGGCCGGTTCATCGGCCATACCCAAACGGGTGACGGCGATTTCCACAGACCAGTCCGGGCTGTTGCCGGGTTTCAATCGGTAAACATCTTCGCTCAGATCGCCGCGCCGCTCGGCGCTGATCAGGGCGACAGGAAATAGGTTGCTGCTGCTTTGCATAATGCTCTTGCACAAAAAAGGGCGGCATCCACAGGAGCCCGCCCTACTTCAATCTCAAAGCCTCGACCCGCGAAGGCAGGTCGAGGCTTCATTAACGACTTATTGGGCCGCTTGGCCTTCCGCCAGGAAGAACCAGGTTTCCAGCACGGTGTCCGGGTTCAGCGACACGCTTTCGATGCCCTGTTCCATCAGCCATTTGGCCAGATCCGGGTGATCCGAAGGCCCCTGACCGCAGATACCGATGTACTTGCCGGCCTTGTTGCACGCGGCAATCGCGTTGGCCAACAGCTTCTTGACCGCCGGATTACGCTCGTCGAACAGGTGCGCGATGATGCCCGAGTCGCGATCCAGACCCAAGGTCAGTTGAGTCAGGTCGTTGGAACCGATCGAGAAACCGTCGAAGAACTCGAGGAATTCTTCCGCGAGAATCGCGTTCGACGGCAGTTCGCACATCATGATGACGCGCAAACCGTTCTCGCCGCGCTTCAATCCGTTCTCTGCGAGCAGATCCACAACCTGGCTGGCTTCGCCAAGGGTGCGCACGAACGGCACCATGATTTCGACGTTGGTCAGGCCCATCTCGTTGCGCACCCGCTTGAGGGCCCGGCATTCGAGTTCGAAGCAGTCACGGAACGATTCGCTGATGTAACGCGAAGCGCCACGGAAGCCCAGCATCGGGTTTTCTTCTTCCGGCTCGTAGAGTTTGCCGCCGATCAGGTTGGCGTATTCGTTGGACTTGAAGTCCGACAGACGCACGATGACTTTCTTCGGCGCGAAGGCAGCCGCGAGGGTGCTGATGCCTTCAACCAGTTTTTCGACGTAGAAACCGACCGGATCGTCGTAACCGGCGATGCGCTTGTCGACGCTTTCCTTGATTTCCGGCGGCAGGCCGTCGTAGTTCAGCAGTGCTTTGGGGTGGACGCCGATCATGCGGTTGATGATGAATTCCAGGCGGGCCAGGCCCACACCGGCGTTCGGCAGTTGCGCGAAGTCGAAGGCGCGGTCCGGGTTGCCGACGTTCATCATGATCTTGAACGGCAGATCAGGCATGGCATCCACGGAGTTCTTCTTGATGTCGAAGCCCAGTTCGCCTTCGAAGATGTAACCGGTGTCGCCTTCGGCGCAGGACACGGTCACGCCCTGACCGTCCTTCAACAGTTGGGTGGCGTTACCACAACCCACGACGGCCGGAATCCCCAGTTCACGGGCAATGATCGCCGCGTGGCAGGTACGGCCGCCCCGGTTGGTGACGATGGCGCTGGCGCGCTTCATCACCGGTTCCCAGTCCGGGTCGGTCATGTCGGACACCAGCACGTCGCCCGGCTGGACTTTGTCCATCTCGGACACGTCCTTGATGATGCGAACCTTGCCGGCGCCGATGCGCTGGCCGATGGCGCGACCTTCGACCAGCACGGTGCCGGTTTCTTTGAGCAGGTAACGTTCCATGACGTTGGCCTGAGTGCGGCTTTTCACGGTTTCCGGACGGGCCTGCACGATGTACAGCTTGCCGTCGTCACCGTCCTTGGCCCATTCGATGTCCATCGGGCACTGGTAGTGCTTCTCGATGATCATCGCCTGCTTGGCCAGTTCGCTGACTTCGGCGTCGCTCAGACAGAAGCGCGCGCGGTCAGCCTTGTCGACATCGACGGTTTTGACCGACCGACCGGCCTTGGCCTCGTCGCCGTAAATCATCTTGATGGCTTTGCTGCCCAGGTTGCGACGCAGGATCGCCGCACGACCGGCTTCCAGCGTGCCCTTGTGGACATAAAACTCATCCGGGTTCACCGCGCCTTGTACGACGGTTTCACCCAGGCCGTAGGCGCCGGTGATGAACACCACGTCACGAAAGCCCGATTCGGTATCGAGGGTGAACATCACGCCGGCGGTGCCGGTTTCCGAACGCACCATACGCTGCACGCCGGCCGACAGGGCAACCAGCTTGTGGTCGAAGCCCTGGTGCACGCGGTAGGAGATCGCACGGTCGTTGAACAGCGAAGCGAACACCTCTTTGGCAGCGCGGATGACGTTTTCCACGCCACGGATGTTCAGAAAGGTTTCCTGCTGACCGGCAAAAGAGGCGTCCGGCAAGTCTTCGGCGGTGGCCGAAGAACGCACGGCCACGGCCACGTCAGGGTTACCGGCCGACAGCGCGGCGAACGCGGTGCGGATCTCGGCATTCAGTTTTTCAGGAAACTCGGCTTCCATGATCCATTGACGGATCTGGGCGCCGGTCTTGGCCAGCGCATTGACGTCATCAACGTCGAGTGCGTCGAGGGCCTTGTGGATCTGGTCGTTGAGGCCGCTCAGTTCGAGGAAGTCGCGATAGGCCTGAGCGGTGGTGGCAAAGCCGCCAGGGACCGACACACCGGCGCCTGCCAGGTTGCTGATCATCTCGCCCAGGGATGCGTTCTTGCCCCCCACATGCTCAACATCGTGTTTGCCGAGCTTATCGAGGGAAACTACGTACTCTACCAAGGTGATCTCTCCACTAACTGTGTTGGAAAAGCTCAGAAGCCGGCGGCTCGGGGGAGCGTTGGCCGGCTGTATGGCCTGGACCTGGAAAATAAGTGAGAATGCGGGCCAATGGCGGCCGGCAAATCGCGCCTATCATATCCAGAAATGCTCATAAGTGTCCTGTGCTGCCTATGCATGCCGATGTGGCGAGTGACTGTTGTTACCAGACAAGGCGCCGCGACAAGTCATAGCTGGCTATGGCGAGGAGCGGCAACGTAGTATGGCGACAACAGGCGCCGCCACTACGGCATGCATAGGCAACACAGGACACTCACTTAAGGCCCAAGGTGCAAATGAAACGATCTGCTTTCTTTATCTCCGATGGCACCGGCATTACCGCCGAAACCCTGGGTCAAAGCCTCTTGGCGCAGTTCGAAAACATAGGCTTCAGCAAATTCACGCGCCCGTACATCGACAGCGTGGAAAAAGCGCGGGCCATGGTACAACAAATCAACAAAGCCGCTGAAACCGACGGCTTTCGCCCGATTATCTTCGACACCATCGTCAATCAGGACATTCGTGAGATTCTCGCCACCTCCAATGGTTTCATGATCGACATTTTCTCGACCTTCCTGGCGCCTCTCGAGCAGGAATTGACCGAGCATTCTTCCTACACCGTCGGCAAGTCGCATTCGATCGGGCACAACTCCAATTACATGGAGCGCATCGAAGCGGTGAACTTCGCCCTCGACAACGATGACGGCGCCCGCACGCACTATTACGACAAGGCCGATCTGATACTAGTGGGCGTGTCGCGTTGTGGTAAGACGCCGACGTGCCTGTATATGGCGATGCAGTTCGGCATCCGCGCCGCCAACTACCCACTGACCGAGGACGACATGGAGCGCCTGACCTTGCCAGCCGCCCTGCGCGCGCACCAGCACAAGCTGTTCGGCCTGACCATCGACCCGGATCGCCTCACCGCGATCCGTAACGAGCGCAAGCCCAACAGCCGCTATTCGAGCTATGCCCAGTGCGAATTCGAAGTGCGCGAAGTGGAAAACCTGTTCCGCCGCGAAAACATCCCGAACATCAACTCCACGCATTTCTCGGTGGAGGAAATTTCGGCGAAGATTCTGGTCGAGAAAGGCGTGGAGCGGCGGTTCAAGTAGATTCGCGGTGCCTGATCTGAAACCTTCGCGAGCTTGCTCGCGAAGAACGATTACGCGGTTTCGGTGAGTGACCGCGCCAGCGCTTCAAACCCACCCAGCAACAACCTGTCATCCCCCACCGAATTGCACACACTCGCCCGAATAAACTGCGGCACCGCCGCGTGCCCGACGGCGAACGCCTCGGCGGTCGCCACCAGATAGTTGTTTTCCTTCAATTCCGCGGCAATCTGCGACGCCCGCCACAGCTCAGGCACTTGCAACCAGAAATGCGGGCTGTGGATATGCGTCTTGTAGCTCAATCCCTCCAGCGCCCCCGCCACCCAGGCCTTGCGCCGGCCGATCTCGCCGATCTGCTCATCCAGCAAGCGCTCGGCCATGCCGTTTTCGATCCACAGAGTCGCCACCTCCTGGGTCAATGGATTAGCCATCCAGCAGGTACCACGAATGGCGGAGCTGATGCGCCCAAGCAACGCTTGCGGCACATGCAGATAGCCAACCCGCACCCCCGCCGAAACCGCCTTGCTCAGACTGCCGATCAACACTGAACGCTCAGGGGCGAAATAACTCAGAGGCAGCGGACGCTGGCGATCCAGCACCGCGTGTGCTTCGTCTTCGAGGATCAGCAGGTTGTGTTGGCGACAGACCTCGGCAATCGCCTGGCGTCGTGAGATCGACATGACCGCCGCCGTAGGATTCTGGATCGTCGGCGTGCAATACAGCGCGGATACCCGGTGCTGACGGCAAATGTCCTCCAGCGCCGAGGGCAACAGTCCTTCGTCATCCATCGCGGCACCGATCAGCTTTATCCCGAGTTGGCGTGCGACGCTGATCAATCCGGGGTAGGACAAATGCTCGGTGACCACCGTGTCACCCGCCTTGAGCAAACCCATCAACGCGCACAACAGGCCATGCTGACCACCGTTGACGCACAGCACCTGATCGGCGTGCGGGACAAAATCCCCATGACGCAGCCATTGGGCACCCGCCGCTCGATGCCGTGGCAGTCCACCTTCAGCGGTGTATCCCGTCAACTGCTGCAAGCGGTGCGGATCACCGGCCAGTGTCTGCAGGGCTTGGCTCATCAAAGCCGTTTCCTGCCCGGGAATCGGCTGATTGCGACTCATGTCGAAGCAGGCCGGGGGCTCATCGCTGACATTGCGAAAGCCCTTGTCTTGCGGCCGCTCCATCCCGCGCTGACGCACATAAGTGCCGTCTCCTACACGGGCCACGACCCATCCCACACGCTCCAGTTGGCCGTAGGCACGGCTGACGGTGCCGATGGTGACGCCGAGGCTATCGGCCAACAACCTGTGGGGGGGCAACTTGCAACCGGCCTCGATAACACCGGCAACGATGGTCTTCTCGACCGCGTCCGCGAGGCGCTGATACTTCACGCCGACGCCATTGGCCAGGCCGTCACGCAGGATTGACACCATGGCAATACTTACTTTGACAGTCATTCTTGCCCCGAATAGCGTACTGAAAACAGGTTCAATCAGGGATAGACCTTTTCAGTAATCAGGTCAATTCCGTCGTTCGGAGCACACCGCATGTCGATCGCCCTCAGCACACCGTTGAACACCAGCAAACCCTGGCTCGCCGGGTTGGTCACCAGCGTGTTGTTTCTGATCGTCTGCCTGAGTTGGGGCACGACATGGCTGGGGATCAAGATTGCCGTGGAAAGTGTGCCGCCACTGACTGCCGCCGGGCTGCGCTTTCTGATTGCCTTTCCGCTGTTCCTCGGCTTCGCCGTATTACGCAAAGAACCGCTGCTGTTCCCCCGGCGGAGTCGCTGGTTCTTTGTGTTCGTCACGCTGTCGTATTTCAGCCTGCCCTACTACTTGCTCAACTATGGCGAGATGCATGTGTCGTCCGGCCTGACCGCGCTGTTGTTCAGTTGCATGCCGGTGTTCATCCTGATTTTTTCTGCGCTGTTTCTGCGCGAGAACATCCAGGCGACGCAAATACTCGGGATCGCCATCGGTTTCGGCAGCCTGTTCATGATCATCCGCAGCCAGGGTTTGCATCTGGATCAGGCGCAATGGCTTGGTGTACTGGCGATTCTCAGCGCGGCGATCATGCACGCGCTGTGCTACGTGATCACCAAAAAGCACGGCAGCGCAATCAGTGTGATCACCTACAACACTCTGCCCATCGGCATTGCCGGTTTGATGCTGCTGGTCACCGGCCTTTCGCTGGAAGACCCGACGTTCGCCACCATCACGCCACGCTCCTGGGGGGCGCTGCTGTACTTGGGGCTGATAGCGTCGGTCGGCGGCTTTATCGTCTATTTCGTCCTGCTCAAACGCCTGAGCCCGGCGCTTCTGTCATTCGTGTTCATCATCTTTCCGGTGTTCGCCGTGATCATCGGCGCCTGGTACGAAGGCACGGAAATTTCTCGCGAGCTGATGCTGTATTCGGCCGTCCTGCTGGGCGGATTTGCGATCACCAAGCTGCCAGCCAAGCGCTAACAATCATGCATTGAACATCGGAGGTTCAAATGTCGGTACACACCATGGAAACCCTCAGTCTTTTTAACAATGCCCCTTATCAGCGCGATTTCAGTGCCCGGGTGATCGCGGTGGTTGATCAGGCCGTCGTCCTCGAACACACGCTGTTCTATCCCACCGGTGGCGGGCAGCCGGGCGACACCGGGCACTTCAGCTTGCCGGATGGCACCCGGATCGAGGTGACGGGAACGCTGCGCGACCCGTTGCTGCCGTCGATCATCTGGCACAACGTTGCGCAATGCCCGCCTCAGCTATGCGTCGGCGCCCTGCTCAACGCCAGCCTGGACTGGGCGCGGCGCTATCAACACATGAAGATGCACACCTGCCTGCACCTGCTGGGCTCGATCATCAATGCGCCGGTCACCGGGTGCAGCATCAGTGCCGACAAGGGCCGGCTGGATTTCGACCTGCCCCAAATGACCCTCGACAAGGACAGCCTCACCCACGACCTCAACGCGCTGATCGAGCAGGCCATTGCCGTCACCACCCTTTCGATGCCCGCCTCGGAGTTTCCAGCACTGCTGGAAAAAACCGGCAGCAAAACGATTAACCCGCCGGCGATTCAGGGTGAATTGCGAATGGTCGAAGTGATCGGCATCGACCTCCAGCCCTGTGGCGGCACCCACGTACAAAACACCCTGGAAATCGGTCGAGTGTTTTGCGAAAAAATCGAGAAGAAGAGCAGGACCAACCGCCGGGTGATCCTGCGGTTTGAATGAGCCCTAGATCACGAACAGGTCGACGAAGCGGTTCACCGCAGTCGCCTCAAGCTGCGCCTGATCTGTGCACAGCGCGAAGATCTTGCCGCTGCGTTGGCCGGTGAAACGGGTTGCCAGGTTCGTCTTGAACTTGTCTTCGAGCAACGGAATGCCTTCGGCGCGACGGCGACGGTGACCAATCGGGTATTCCACCACCACGTTCTCGGTGCTCGAACCGTCCTTGAAAAACACCTGCACCGCGTTGGCAATCGAGCGTTTGTCGGCCTCCAGATACTCGCGAGTGAAGCGCGGGTCTTCGACAATGACCATTTTTTCGCGCAGAACATCAATGATCGGGTGGGCCTTGTGAAAGTCGTCTTCGTATTGCTCGGCCACCAGATTGCCGAACGCCAACGGCACAGCGGTCATGTACTGAATGCAATGGTCACGGTCGGCCGCATTGGCCAGCGGCCCGACCTTGGAAATGATGCGAATCGCCGACTCATGTGTGGTGATGACGATGCGGTCGATTTCATGCAGGCGATTGCGCACCTGAGGGTGCAGCGTGACCGCCGCTTCGCAAGCTGTTTGCGCATGAAATTCGGCCAGGAAGCTGATCTTGAACAGCACGTTTTCCATCACGTAACTGCCAAACGGCCGCGAGAAACTGAAGCTGCGTTTATCCTCCGGTTTTAAGGCCAGATCGCTGTTGGTGTGGCTGAACAGCACGTCGTAAAAGCCCCACTGTTTCGCGCTCAAAACACCGGGAATGCCCATCTCGCCGCGCATGGCGATGTCCGCCAGGCGCACGCCACGACTCGATGCATCCCCCGCCGCCCAGGATTTGCGCGAGCCGGCGTTCGGCGCATGCCGATATGTGCGCAGCGCCTGTCCGTCAGCGAACGCATGGGACAACGCCGACAACAACTGCTCGCGATTGGCCCCCATGAGTTTGGCGGTGACGGCGGTTGAAGCGACTTTGACCAAGATGACGTGGTCGAGTCCTACGCGGTTGAAGGCATTCTCCAGTGCGATCACGCCCTGAATCTCATGGGCCATGATCATGGCCTCCAGCACATCGCGAATCGTCAGCGGCGCTTCACCGTTGGCCTGACGTTTTTGCGAAAGGTGATCGGCCACCGCGAGAATCGCGCCGAGGTTGTCCGACGGATGCCCCCACTCGGCAGCGAGCCAGGTGTCGTTGTAATCAAGCCAACGCACGATGCAGCCGATGTCCCACGCGGCTTTCACCGGGTCGAGGCGATAGCTCGTGCCCGGAACTCGTGCCCCGAACGGCACGACAGTGCCTTCGACGATGGGGCCAAGGTGTTTGGTGCATTCGGGGAAACGCAACGCCAGCAGGCCACAGCCGAGCGTGTCCATCAGGCAGTTGCGGGCGGTGTCGAGGGCTTCGCTGGAGTCAACTTTGAAAGAGAGGACGTAGTCGGCGATGTCCTGCAGGACACGGTCGTAGTCGGGGCGATTGTTCAGGTCTACGTTGGCGCTCATGTTCGATTCACTCTTGAAGTGGTTCGTTGATGGGACCTCGGTTCAGGGCTGATTTTTTGGGTTGAAATACTATCCCCAAGGAGCGGGTTTGCTCACGAAGGCGCAGTGTCAGTCGACATCATTGTTGCCTGGTGCGCCGCCTTCGCGAGCAAGCCCGCTCCCACAGGGAATGAAGTGTTACTTAAAAAGCGTCGCCGGGAATGCGCACGTAGCCTTCCATCAATACCCGCGCACTGCGACTCATGATGGCCTTCTTCACCACCCACTCACCGTTTTCCAGACTGGCCTCAGCACCGACCCGCAAGGTCCCGGACGGATGGCCAAAACGCACGGCATTGCGCTCGATGCCACCCGCCGCGAGGTTTACCAACGTGCCGGAAATGGCAGCAGCGGTACCGATCGCAACGGCTGCGGTGCCCATCATCGCGTGATGCAATTTGCCCATCGACAAGGCGCGCACCAGCAGATCAACGTCACCTGCCGTAACCGCCTTGCCACTGGAGGCCACGTAATCCGCAGGCTTGGCCACGAACGCGACTTTCGGTGTGTGTTGGCGCTTGGCGGCTTCATCCAGATTGGCGATCAACCCCATGCGCAACGCACCGTAGGCACGAATGGTTTCAAACATTTGCAGCGCTTTCGGATCGCTGTTGATCGCGCTCTGCAACTCGGTGCCGGTGTAACCGAGGTCGGCGGCGTTGACAAAGATCGTCGGAATGCCGGCATTGATCATGGTCGCCTGGAACGTGCCCACACCGGGCACTTGCAGTTCATCGACCAGGTTGCCGGTGGGGAACATTGAGCCACCGCCGCCCTCTTCGTCTGCTGCCGGGTCCATGAACTCCACTTGCACTTCGGCGGCCGGAAAGGTCACCCCGTCGAGTTCGAAGTCGCCGGTTTCCTGCACCTCGCCATGGGTGATCGGCACATGAGCAATGATGGTCTTGCCGATGTTGGCCTGCCATACGCGCACCACCGCTACGCCGTTTTGCGGGATACGGCTGGCGTCGACCAGACCATTGCTGATCGCGAACGAACCGACCGCCGCCGACAGGTTGCCGCAGTTGCCGCTCCAGTCCACGAACGGCTTGTCGATGGAGACCTGACCGAACAGGTAGTCGACGTCGTGATCGGCTTTGATGCTTTTCGACAGGATCACGGTTTTGCTGGTGCTCGACGTGGCGCCGCCCATGCCGTCGATCTGCTTGTCGTAAGGGTCGGGGCTGCCGATCACCCGCAACAACAACGCATCGCGGGCCGGGCCGGGAATCTGCGCCGCCTCGGGCAGGTCCTTGAGACTGAAAAACACGCCTTTGCTGGTACCGCCACGCATGTAGGTAGCGGGGATCTTTATTTGAGGTGCGTGAGCCATGGTGCTCCTTAACAAAGGCGCGGGACTCAAAAGCCCACGCCCACATACGATGATTTAAACGGCAACCGACGACTCTTCGAGGAAGTCCTGAGCGAAGCGCTGCAACACGCCGCCGGCCTCGTAGATCGACACTTCTTCAGCGGTGTCGAGGCGGCATGTCACCGGCACGTCGACGCGCTCGCCGTTCTTGCGATGGATCACCAGCGTCAAGTCAGCGCGCGGTGTGCGGGCGCCGATCACGTCGTAGGTTTCGCTGCCGTCGATGGCCAGGGTGTGACGGTCGGTGCCCGGTTTGAACTCCAGCGGCAACACGCCCATCCCCACCAGATTGGTGCGATGGATACGTTCGAAGCCTTCGGCAGCAATCGCCTCGACCCCAGCCAGACGCACCCCCTTGGCCGCCCAGTCGCGGGACGAACCCTGACCGTAATCGGCGCCGGCAATGATGATCAGTGGCTGCTTGCGCTCCATGTAGGTTTCGATGGCTTCCCACATGCGCATCACTTGGCCTTCCGGCTCGACGCGGGCCAGCGAACCCTGTTTGACCTTGCCGTTTTCCACCACCATTTCGTTGAACAGTTTCGGGTTGGCAAACGTTGCGCGTTGCGCAGTCAGGTGGTCACCCCGGTGGGTGGCGTAGGAGTTGAAGTCCTCTTCCGGCAAGCCCATTTTCGCCAGGTATTCGCCGGCGGCGCTGTTGAGCATGATCGCGTTCGACGGCGACAGGTGATCGGTGGTGATGTTGTCCGGCAGCACCGCCAGCGGGCGCATGCCCTTGAGCGGACGCGCACCCGCCAGTGCGCCTTCCCAATACGGCGGACGACGAATGTAGGTGCTCATCTCACGCCACTCGTACAGCGGCGTGACTTTCGGGCCGGTGTCTTCGTGGATGGCGAACATCGGGATGTAGACCTGACGGAACTGCTCCGGCTTGACCGAGGATTTGACCACGGCGTCGATTTCTTCGTCGCTCGGCCAGAGGTCTTTGAGGCGGATTTCCTTGCCGTCGACCACGCCCAACACATCCTTCTCAATGTCGAAACGGATGGTGCCAGCGATGGCGTACGCCACAACCAATGGCGGCGAGGCCAGGAACGCTTGCTTGGCGTAGGGGTGAATCCGGCCGTCGAAGTTGCGGTTGCCCGAAAGCACGGCCGTGGCGTACAGATCACGGTCGATGATCTCTTGCTGGATCACCGGGTCCAGCGCACCCGACATGCCGTTGCAAGTCGTGCAGGCGAATGCGACGACACCGAAACCGAGTTGCTCCAGCTCCGTGGCAAGCCCCGCTTCATCGAGGTACAGCGCCACGGTTTTCGAGCCCGGGGCCAACGAGGATTTGACCCACGGCTTGCGGGTCAATCCAAGCTTGTTGGCATTGCGCGCCAGCAGGCCGGCGGCGATGACGTTGCGCGGGTTGCTGGTGTTGGTGCAACTGGTGATGGCGGCGATGATCACCGCGCCGTCGGGCATCTGCCCCGGCACCTCTTCCCACTGGCCGCTGATGCCTTTGGCCGCCAGATCGCGGGTGGCGACGCGGGCGTGCGGGTTGCTCGGGCCGGCCATGTTGCGCACGACCGAGGACAGATCAAAGGTCAAACCACGCTCGTATTGCGCACCTTTGAGGCTGTCGGCCCACAGGCCGGTGGTCTTGGCGTATTGCTCGACCAACTGCACTTGCTGGTCTTCGCGACCCGTGAGTTTCAGGTAATCGATGGTCTGCTGATCGATGTAGAACATCGCCGCCGTGGCGCCGTATTCCGGGGCCATGTTGGAGATGGTGGCGCGGTCGCCGAGGGTCAGCGCGGCAGCGCCTTCGCCGAAGAACTCCAGCCACGCCCCGACGACTTTCTGTTTGCGCAGGTATTCGGTGAGTGCCAGCACCATGTCGGTGGCGGTGATGCCCGGTTGCAGCTTGCCGGTCAATTCGACGCCGACGCTTTCCGGCAGGCGCATCCACGAGGCGCGGCCGAGCATCACACTCTCGGCTTCCAGACCGCCAACGCCGATGGCGATCACGCCCAGTGCATCAACGTGCGGGGTATGGCTGTCGGTGCCGACGCAGGTGTCCGGGAACGCCACACCGTCGCGCACCTGGATCACCGGCGACATTTTCTCCAGGTTGATCTGGTGCATGATGCCGTTACCCGGCGGGATCACGTCGACGTTCTTGAAGGCCTTTTTGGTCCAGTTGATGAAGTGGAAACGGTCTTCGTTGCGACGGTCTTCGATGGCACGGTTTTTCTCGAACGCCTGGGCATCAAAACCGCCCGCTTCGACGGCCAGCGAGTGGTCGACGATCAGTTGCGTCGGCACCACCGGGTTGACCTGCGCCGGGTCGCCGCCTTGCAAGGCAATCGCGTCGCGCAGACCAGCGAGGTCGACCAGCGCGGTCTGGCCCAGAATGTCGTGGCACACCACACGGGCCGGAAACCACGGGAAGTCGAGGTCGCGTTTGCGTTCGATCAGTTGCTTGAGGGAATCGGTGAGCGTGGCCGGATCGCAGCGACGCACCAGGTTTTCTGCCAGCACGCGGGAGGTGTACGGCAGGGTGTCGTAACTGCCGGGCTGAATCGCCTCGACCGCCGCACGGACGTCGAAGTAATCCAGAGGACTGCCGGGCAGGTTCTTGCGAAATTCTGTGTTCATCGGGTCAGGACTCGGGTCACGGTAGTTTCAAGAGGTGAACATTGCACCGGCACTGAAGTGGACTCGGTCACACATTGGTTCTCGGTTTATCCAGTTACCGGTGCGGGAGGCCCACCATTCAGCGACGTTCGATTGGCACGAACTTGCGCTGTTCGACGCCGATGTACTCGGCGCTTGGACGGATGATGCGGTTGTTGGCACGCTGTTCGAACACATGCGCGGCCCAGCCGGTCAGGCGCGAGCAGACGAAAATCGGCGTGAACAGTTTGGTCGGGATGCCCATGAAGTGGTAAGCCGAGGCATGGTAGAAGTCGGCATTCGGGAACAGTTTTTTCTGCTCCCACATGGTCTTGTCAATGGCTTCGGAAACCGCGAACAACACCTTGTCACCCACTTCGTCAGCCAGTTTTTTCGACCAGCCCTTGATCACCTCGTTGCGCGGGTCGCTGTCCTTATAGATCGCGTGACCGAAGCCCATGATCTTGTCTTTGCGCTCAAGCATGCCGAGGGTGCCTTTGATCGCCTCTTCGGGCGATGAGAAGCGCTCGATCATTTCCATCGCCGCTTCGTTGGCACCGCCGTGCAGCGGGCCGCGCAACGAACCGATAGCGGCGGTGACGCAGGAATACAGGTCCGACAGGGTCGATGCACAAACGCGAGCGGTGAACGTCGAGGCGTTGAATTCGTGCTCGGCGTACAGAATCAGCGACACGTTCATCACTTTGACGTGCAGTTCGCTCGGTTTCTTGTCGTGCAACAGGTGAAGGAAGTGGCCGCCAATGGTGGGCTCGTCGCTGACGCAGTTGATGCGTTTGCCGTCGTGGCTGAAGCGATACCAGTAGCACATGATCGCCGGGAACGCGGCCAGCAGACGGTCAGTCTTGTCGCACTGTTCGCTGAAGTCTTTCTCCGGTTCGATGTTGCCCAGGAACGAGCAACCGGTGCGCATCACGTCCATCGGATGAGCGTCGGCGGGGATGCGTTCCAGCACTTCTTTCAGCGCTTGCGGCAGGTCACGCAGTTTGCTCAGTTTGCCCTGGTAGGCGGCAAGTTGCGCTTGGGTCGGCAGCTCGCCGTAAAGCAGCAGGTAAGCGACTTCTTCAAATTGCGCCTCTGCCGCCAGTTCACGCACGTCGTAGCCGCGATAGGTCAGCCCGGCGCCGGCCTGGCCCACGGTGGACAGTGCCGTTTGCCCGGCCACCTGGCCCCGGAGCCCGGCGCCACTGAGTACTTTTGCTTCAGCCATTGTTTTCTCCAATCTTGAATTTGTTAGGGAGTACGGCGGCTTACTTCTTCGCCGCAAACAACGCATCGAGCTTCTGCTCGAAGGTGTGGTAATCGATGCGATCGTAAAGCTCCATGCGAGTCTGCATGGTGTCGATGACATTCTGCTGCGTGCCGTCGCGGCGGATCGCGGTGTAGACGTTTTCCGCCGCTTTATTCATCGCGCGAAACGCCGACAGCGGGTACAGCACCAGCGACACGTCGGCGCCGGCCAGTTGCTCGGTGGTGTACAGCGGTGTCGAGCCGAATTCGGTGATGTTGGCCAGAATCGGCGCTTTCACGCGGTTGGCGAACAGTTTGTACATCTCAAGTTCGGTGATGGCCTCCGGGAAGATCATGTCGGCGCCGGCCTCGATGCATGCGGCAGCGCGATCCAGTGCCGACTCCAGGCCTTCGACCGCCAGCGCATCGGTACGCGCCATGATCACGAAGCTGTCGTCCGTGCGGGCATCGACGGCGGCTTTGATGCGGTCGACCATTTCCTGCTGGCTGACGATCTCTTTGTTTGGGCGATGACCGCAGCGCTTGGCGCCGACCTGATCTTCGATGTGAATCGCCGCCGCGCCGAACTTGATCATCGACTTGACGGTGCGCGCCACGTTGAAGGCTGAAGAACCGAAACCGGTATCGACATCCACCAGCAGCGGCAAATCGCAAACGTCGGTGATGCGGCGCACGTCGGTCAGCACGTCGTCCAGGCCGGTGATGCCCAGGTCCGGCACGCCGAGCGAGCCCGCCGCCACACCGCCACCGGACAGGTAGATCGCTTTGAAGCCGGCGCGTTTGGCCAACAGCGCGTGGTTGGCGTTGATCGCGCCCACCACCTGCAATGGATGCTCGCTGGCGACCGCGTCGCGGAAACGCTGGCCTGGAGTGTTCAGGTTGGAACTCATGACTCACCTCGTTCAGTGGCTGTCTTATCGTTGGCGCCGTCCTGGTAATGACGGGCGATATTGCGTTTCGAGGCGCCGATGTGACGGCGCATCAACAATTCCGCGAGCTCGCCGTCACGGTCGGCGATCGCATCGAGAATGCGGTGGTGTTCGGCAAAGGCCTGGCGGGGGCGATTGGGCGTGGAGGAAAACTGGATGCGGTACATGCGCACCAGTTGATAGAGCTCGCCGCAAAGCATTTGCGTGAGGGTGCGGTTGCCGCTGCCCTGGATGATCCGGTAGTGAAAGTCGAAATCGCCTTCCTGCTGGTAGTAGCCGACGCCGGCCTGAAATGCCGCGTCGCGCTCGTGGGTTTCGAGCACCCGGCGCAACTCGTCGATTTCTTCGACGCTCATGCGTTCAGCCGCCAAGCGGCAGGCCATGCCTTCAAGGGATTCGCGGATTTCGTAGAGTTCCAGCAATTCGGCGTGACTGAGCGACACCACCCGCGCACCGACATGCGGCACCCGGATCAGCAGGCGCTGACCTTCCAGACGATGAATCGCCTCACGCAGCGGGCCACGACTAATGCCGTAGGTGCGCGCCAGCTCCGGCTCGGAGATTTTGCTGCCTGGAGCGATCTCGCCTTTGACGATGGCCGCCTGAATGCGCCGGAAGACGTTTTCCGAAAGCGTCTCGGAATCGTCGCCGCTGATGACCGGGGGATCGAGTTGATCCAGCATGATTGTCGACACCTTTAAATCCAATGCGGCAAAAACTAGTCAATTCGCCAGCCTCAGTCAAAGGAAAAATAGATATTGTCGACAATCGTCTAATAGCCACCCTTGGACCACCCCAAGGGTTATAGACCCGCTCGGGCGCTGGCGCCATAAAATCACCGTGCTAGAATGCCGCCCGCATTTGCTGGCCATTTGTACGGCTTGTCATAAAAAGCTGATAGGCACACGAAGGGGCTTGCGCAAGTTTTGCCAAGGACCTGAACCGAAAACGGAACGCTGCGCACCAGGATTTATGAGACTCAAGCCTTTCCCCACATTTTTTGCTCTGTTTTGCCTGCCCGGGCTTGCCGCCGCGGGAGAAAAAACCGTGTACGGCCTCAACGAATACGCCTCGCTCGATGGCATCAATCTGCAAGTCGCGGCCAAACTCGATACGGGCGCGAAAACCGCCTCGCTGAGTGCCCGCGACATCAAACGCTTCAAACGCGACGGTGAATCCTGGGTACGTTTCTACCTGGCGATCGACGCCGCGCATTCGCACCCGATCGAACGACCGCTGGCCCGGGTCAGCAAGATCAAGCGCCGCGCCGGCGACTACGACCCGGAAGAAGGCAAGAAGTACACCGCCCGCCCGGTGATCGAGCTGGATATCTGCATGGGCACGGCGATGCGCAGCATCGAAGTGAACCTGACCGACCGAAGTGCGTTCCAATATCCGCTTTTGATCGGCTCCGAAGCCTTGAAACGTTTCGATGCGCTGGTCGACCCGAGTCTTAAATACGCTGCCGGCAAACCCGCCTGCACCATCGCCGCTCATACCGCCGAGTAATTTCCATGCGTTCTCTAACCTTTCACCTGAAAATCCTGATCACCATTCTGGTGTTGCTGGGCGTTTCGGTTACGGCCTATCAGATTTTCGTGCTCGGCATTCCGGTGACCGAAGACGCCACCGACGATTTGTGGAACATCGATGCCAAGGTCGAGTTCGTCGCCAGTGCCAAGGATCCGGTCAAAATCCAGATGTTCGTGCCGCCCCTGAGCCGCGATTACGTCAGCCTCAACGAAAGCTTCATCTCCAATAACTATGGCGTGGCCGTGAACCGCGTCGATGGCAACCGCAAGGTGACCTGGTCGGCGCGCCGGGCCAAGGGCAACCAGACCCTGTATTACCGTTTGGTGCTGACCAAGCGTTACACCTCGGAAAAATCCAAGATCAAAGGCCCGACCTTCCGCGACAGCATTGCGGTCGAAGGCCCGGAAAAAATCGCCGCCGAAGCACTGCTCGCGCCGATCCGCCAGCACTCGGCCGACGTCGAAACCTTCATTGGCGAGGCGATCAAACGCGTCAACAACCTCAACGATGACAACGTGAAACTGCTGCTGGCGGGCGATCCGTCCACCGCGCACAAAGCCAAAATCGTCGAACTGTTGCTGTCTATCGCGCACGTCCCGGTTGAAAAAGTCCACACCATCCGCCTGGTTGCCGATCAACCACAAAGCCCTGAATTGTGGCTGCGCAGCTTCAATGGCAACGACTGGCTGTACTTCAACCCGGAAACCGGCGAACAAGGCCTGCCAAGCGACCGCCTGCAGTGGTGGACCGGCGATGAGAACCTGATCACCATCGACGGCGGCAAGAAAGCCAACGTGACCTTCAGCCTGAACAACAGCGAGATGAATGCGATTCGTCTGGCCAAGCTGACCGACGAAAACACCGACGCCAACTTCCTCGAATACTCGCTGTATGGCCTGCCGCTGCAAACCCAGCAAACCTTCATGATCATGGTGATGATCCCGATTGGCGTGCTGGTGATCCTGATCCTGCGCAACCTGATCGGCCTGCAGACCCTCGGCACCTTCACCCCCGTACTGATCGCCCTCGCCTTCCGCGAAACCCAGTTGGGCTTCGGCATCATCCTGTTCACCGTGATTACCGCGCTGGGCCTGTCGTTACGCTCTTATCTGGAACATCTGAAACTGCAGATGCTGCCGCGCCTGTCGGTGGTGCTGACCTTTGTCGTGGTGTTGATTGCGGCGATCAGTCTGTTCAGCCATAAGCTCGGTCTGGAGCGCGGCCTGTCGGTGGCGTTGTTCCCGATGGTGATTTTGACCATGACCATTGAGCGCCTGTCGATCACCTGGGAAGAACGTGGCGCAAGTCACGCGATGAAAGTGGCCATCGGCACGCTGTTCGCCGCGTCGCTGGCGCACTTGATCATGACCGTGCCTGAGTTGGTGTACTTCGTCTTCACCTTCCCGGCGATCCTGCTGATCATGGTGGGTTTCATGCTGGCAATGGGTCGCTATCGCGGTTATCGCCTGACCGAGCTGGTGCGTTTCAAGGCGTTCCTGAACAAGGCTGATCACTGATGTTCGGTTTCTGGAAGACCTGGAAGGCCCTGGAAGCCCGGGGCATCATGGGCATCAATCGCCGCAACGCGGACTATGTGCTCAAGTACAACAAGCGCAGTCTGTACCCGATCGTCGATGACAAGATCATCACCAAGGAGCGCGCCATCGAGGCCGGCATTCAAGTGCCAGAGCTGTATGGCGTGATCTCCACCGAGAAGGAAATCGACAAGCTCGGCGAGATCATCGACGGGCACACCGACTTCGTGATCAAACCGGCCCAAGGCGCCGGCGGTGACGGCATTATCGTGGTGGCTGACCGTTTCGAGGGACGCTATCGCACGGTGTCGGGCAAGATCCTTGCCCACGAAGAACTTGAGCATCACATCTCCAGCATCCTCACCGGCCTGTATTCGCTAGGCGGCCATCGCGATCGCGCGCTGATCGAATACCGCGTCACCCCGGACCAGATCTTCAAGAGCATCAGCTACGAAGGCGTGCCGGACATCCGCATCATCGTGCTGATGGGTTATCCGGTGATGGCGATGTTGCGCCTGCCGACCCGTCAGTCCGGCGGCAAGGCCAACCTGCACCAGGGCGCCATCGGTGTGGGTGTCGACCTGGCTACGGGCCTGACACTGCGCGGCACCTGGCTGAACAACATCATCGCCAAACACCCCGACACCACCAACGCGGTGGACGGCGTGCAACTGCCCTATTGGGACGGTTTCATGAAACTCGCCGCTGGCTGCTACGAGCTGTGCGGTCTGGGTTATATCGGCGTGGACATGGTGCTCGATCAGGAAAAAGGCCCGCTGATTCTTGAGCTGAACGCGCGGCCGGGGCTGAACATCCAGATCGCCAACGACTGCGGGCTGACGCTGCGTACCCACGCGGTGGAAGCGCGACTGGAAGAACTGAAGGCCCGTGGCGTGACAGAGTCGGTTGAAGAGCGGGTGGCGTTTACTCAGGAGATGTTCGGCCATATTCCCGCCGTCGAAGGCTGATCACCCTGTCCATGATCGTTCCCATGCGCTGCGCGGGGACGATCAGTCCCACAACCTGCCAATCACCGACATCCCCTCTAGGAGCAATTCCCGCAGAGGACTACAATCCCTACCCCGCCTCAATGGCCGATCTGCCCCGCCCATGCTGACCTGTTCCGTACACCCTCTGCCTTACCGCGCCAATCCCGCCGGATACTTCGCGGCAATCCGCAACGCCCCCGGCGCCGTGCTGCTCGACAGCGGCCGGCCGAGTGCCGACCGTGGCCGTTATGACGTGCTCAGCGCCTGGCCGCTGGAACAACTGGCGGTGTGGCCGGACGAAAACGGCAGCCATTTCCTCCAGCGTCTGCGCGACAATCTGGAGCGCTTGGGCGACGCGCAATTGCCGGCGCCTTATGAGTTGCCGTTCGCCGGCGGTCTGATCGGTTACCTGAGTTATGACTTCGGCCGGCATCTGGAGAGTCTGCCGAGTCAGGCGCGCGATGATCTGCAATTACCGGATGCGCGTTTGGGCCTATACAACTGGGCGCTGATCAGCGATCACCACGCGGCCACTAGCCAATTGGTGTTTCACCCGACGCTGGCCGACAGTGAAAAACAGCGGCTGATTGCGCTGTTCAGTCAGCCGATGACGGGCTCGCTGACGCCGTTCAAACTGAACCAGCCGATGAGTCCCGACCTGTCGCCAGACGACTACCGCCAGGCGTTCGAACGCATTCAGCATTACATTCAGGCCGGCGACTGCTATCAGGTCAACTTCGCCCAGCGTTTTCGCGCGCCGTGCCAAGGCGATCCATGGCTGGCCTATTGCGCATTGCGCGACGCCTGCCCGACGCCTTTTTCCGGTTTCCAGAGCCTGCCCGACGGCGCTGCAGTGCTGAGCCTGTCACCCGAGCGCTTCGTCAAAGTCAGCCAGCGGCAGGTCGAAACCCGCCCGATCAAGGGCACCCGCCCCCGTGGCCTGACACCTGCCGAAGACGCCGCGAATGCCGCGCAACTGCTGGCCAGCCCAAAGGATCGCGCGGAAAACCTGATGATTGTCGACTTGCTGCGCAACGATCTCGGCCGCACCTGCCGTATCGGCTCGGTACGGGTGCCGGAGTTGTTCAGCCTGGAAAGCTATCCGAATGTGCATCACCTGGTCAGCAGCGTGACGGGCGAACTGGCGCAGGATCGCGATGCACTGGACCTTATCGCCGGCAGCTTTCCCGGTGGCTCGATCACTGGTGCGCCGAAGATTCGGGCGATGCAGATCATCGACGAGCTGGAGCCAACCCGTCGCGGCTTGTATTGCGGCTCGTTGTTGTATCTGGACGTGCGTGGCGAGATGGACAGCTCCATCGCGATCCGCAGTTTATTGGTCAAGGATGGGCAGGTGTGCTGCTGGGGCGGCGGCGGGATTGTCGCGGACTCGGACTGGCAGGCGGAGTATCAGGAGTCGATTACCAAAGTGAAGGTTCTGCTCCAAACCCTGCAAAACCTCTAAAACCTCTAAAACCTCTAAAACCTTCGCGAGCAAGCCCGCGCCCACACAAGAATGCATTCCCCTGTGGCGCGGGCTTGCTGCGAAGGCGTCAGGCCTGACGACTATAGGCTCAAATCCCGGTTAGACGCCTTGAGAAATGCCTGCTTCAACTCGGCAAACGTATGCACCGCCGGGAACTGCGGAAACTCGCGAATGACATTGTCCGGTGCGTGGAACAGAATCCCGGCATCCGCCTCGCCCAGCATCGAAGTGTCATTGTACGAATCACCCGCCGCAATCACCCGATAATAGAGGCTCTTGAAGGCCAGAACCGACTGGCGTTTGGGGTCTTTCTGACGTAACTGATAGCTGCTCACCCGCCCGCTGTCGTCAGTGATCAGACGATGACAAAGCAAGGTCGGGAAGCCCAGTTGACGCATCAACGGTTGGGAGAACTCATAGAAAGTGTCCGACAGAATCACCACCTGAAAGCGCTCGCGCAGCCAGTTGACGAACTCCACTGCGCCATCCAGCGGCTTCAGCGTTGCGATCACCTCCTGAATATCCGCCAGCTTCAACCCATGCTCATCGAGGATGCGCAGACGCTGCTTCATCAGCACGTCGTAGTCGGGAATGTCCCGAGTGGTGGCCTTGAGGGATTCGATTCCGGTTTTTTCGGCGAAGGCGATCCAGATTTCCGGTACCAGCACCCCTTCAAGATCCAGGCAAGCAATTTCCACAAGACACTCCCGTTTGTATTGTTTATTGAGTCGAGCGAGCCCGAACTCTAGCGACTCAACCCCAACCACGCAACGCACAGGACGCCCCAAGCGCCGCTGCTTTTTGTTACCATCGGCGCCATATAGAGCGCCCAGCGCCACCGACCTGTAGGAAGCCGCCCTGATGAGCCCAACGTTCGACGTCGTGGACCTCGCCACGACCTATGCCAACAAATCCGCTCAAGACATCCTGAAACTCGCGTTTGCCGAGTTTGGTGATGATCTGTGGATATCTTTCAGCGGCGCCGAGGATGTGGTGCTGGTGGACATGGCCTGGAAGCTGAACAAGAACGTCAAAGTGTTCAGCCTCGACACTGGCCGCTTGCATCCGCAGACCTACCGTTTCATCGAGCAGGTGCGCGAGCACTACAAGATCGACATCGACATCGTCTCGCCGGACGCCACGAAACTGGAACCGTTCGTGAAGGAAAAAGGCCTGTTCAGTTTCTACAAGGACGGCCACGGTGAATGCTGCGGTATCCGCAAGATCGAACCGTTGCGCCGCAAACTGTCCGACGTCAAAGCCTGGGCCACCGGCCAGCGCCGTGACCAGAGCCCGGGCACCCGCAGTGCCGTGGCGGTGATGGAAATTGACAGCGCGTTCTCCACGCCGGAGCGCACGCTGTACAAGTTCAACCCCCTCGCGCAGATGACCAGCGAAGAGATCTGGGGCTATATCCGTATGCTGGAACTGCCGTACAACAGCCTGCATGAGCGCGGCTTTATCAGCATCGGCTGCGAACCGTGCACCCGCCCGGTGCTGCCAAATCAGCACGAGCGCGAAGGCCGCTGGTGGTGGGAAGAAGCCACCCAGAAAGAATGCGGGTTGCATGCCGGGAATATCATCGGCAAGGCGTAACCCACACCTTTGCATCCAGTGACATCCCCACATTTGTTATATGGCACCCTCCGAAAACGTGTACACACAACTGTCACCATCAGTGCCATTTGTGTGTGCACTTTTCATTTCTGCGCCCTGAAACGTTACATCCCTCCTGCAAAGCCCTCCCTTTTGATGTCAGCCGAAATCTTGCGCAAAAAATAAATACCTGTTCAATCGGTCAATTTATATCCACTGATTTTCAGACACTTAGTCCCGTTCGATAACTTTTCGAAATGAGAGACCCATTCCATAGATCAACAACTGGCACAGATCTGGCTTTAGTGCATACATGTTTTGTATACAAAACTGCAAAACATACACACTTTCGATCCGCAAGCCTGAAGCGCCCTATCCCGTACAGGCTGCAGATGCCCCGTAACCAATGATGGTTCACTGCCGCGACGAAGATTTGTCGAGCCTGACAGCTCACGCACAGTCATCGCGGTCCTGAACATCAGGAGCCTGCCGGAATGCGTACAAGTCTCTCCAATAACGTCGCGCTGAATCTGCCCGCCTCTGTCCACGCTCAACCCTTGCCCCCTGACGGCTTGAGCGAACCGTTACAACTGAGCCCGCGTCTGCACAACAGCGATCTGGCACCGACCAAGGCCGAAGGCCGGCGCTGGGGCAAATACAGCATCTTCGCCCTGTGGACCAACGACGTGCACAACATCGCCAACTACTCGTTCGCCATCGGCCTGTATGCCTTGGGCCTGGGTGGCTGGCAAATTTTGCTGTCGCTGGGGATTGGCGCGGCACTGGTGTATTTCTTCATGAACCTGTCCGGCTACATGGGGCAGAAAACCGGGGTGCCGTTTCCGGTGATCAGCCGGATCAGTTTCGGCATCCACGGCGCGCAAATTCCTGCACTGATCCGGGCGGTGATCGCCATCGCCTGGTTCGGCATTCAGACGTATCTCGCGTCAGTGGTTTTGCGCGTGTTACTGACGGCAGTCCATCCCGGCTTCGCCGAGTACGATGACAACGCGATCCTCGGCCTGTCGACTTTGGGTTGGGTGTGCTTCGTGGCGATCTGGTTCGTGCAATTGGCGATTCTTGCCTACGGCATGGAAATGGTTCGCCGGTATGAAGCATTCGCCGGGCCGGTGATTTTGCTGACCGTCGCCGCGCTCGCCGCGTGGATGTACACGCAAGCCAACGCAACCATCGCCTGGTCGATCCGCGAACCGCTGACCGGCGGCGAGATGTGGCGCAATATTTTTGCAGGCGGCGCGTTGTGGCTGGCGATCTACGGCACGTTGATTCTCAACTTCTGCGACTTCGCCCGCTCCTCGCCGTGCCGCAAGACCATCAAGGTCGGGAATTTCTGGGGCTTGCCGGTGAATATTCTGGTGTTCGCCGCGATAACAGTCCTGCTGTGTGGCGCGCAATTCCAGATCAATGGCCGGATCATCGAAAGCCCGACCGAGATTATCGCTTCGATTCCCAACACCTTCTTTGTGGTGCTGGGTTGCCTGGCGTTCCTGATCGTCACCGTGGCGGTGAACATCATGGCCAACTTCGTCGCCCCGGCCTTCGTGCTGAGCAATCTGGCGCCCAAATACCTGACCTTTCGCCGCGCCGGGCTGATCAGCGCGACCATCGCGGTGCTGATCCTGCCGTGGAATCTCTACAACAGTCCGCTGGTGATCGTGTACTTCCTGTCGGGTTTGGGCGCCCTGCTCGGCCCGTTGTACGGGGTGATCATGGCCGACTACTGGCTGATCCGCAAAGGCCGGATCAACGTTCCTCAGCTCTACAGCGAAGACCCCAACGGCGCTTATTACTACAACCGCGGTATCAATTGGCGCGCCGTCACGGCGTTTATTCCCGCTGCGCTGATCGCCATCGTCCTGGCGCTGGTGCCTGGTTTCCACAACGTTTCGCCCTTCTCCTGGCTGATCGGCGCCGGGATCGCCGGAATGCTTTACCTCATCATCGCCAAACGCCAACCGCACTACGCCGACGTCAGTGGCGAAGCCTTCGCCGTCGACAACGTCTGCCATTAACCCCTTCGCGGCCCGGACTTCGGGCCGCAGAACTGCCCGTTATAAGGATTTTTCATGCGCATTCTCGTGGTCAACGTCAACACCACAGATTCCATCACTCAGGCCATTGCCCGCTCGGCGCAGGCTGTCGCCTCACCCGGTACGGAAATTGTCGGCCTCACGCCGTATTTCGGTGCTGACTCGGTTGAAGGCAATTTCGAAAGCTATCTGGCGGCCATCGCCGTGATGGATCGGGTGATGTCCTACGACCAGCCGTTCGACGCCGTGATTCAGGCCGGTTATGGCGAACATGGGCGCGAAGGCTTGCAGGAACTGCTCAATGTACCGGTGGTGGATATCACTGACGCAGCCGCCAGTACGGCCATGTTCCTGGGGCACGCGTACTCGGTGGTCACCACCCTGGATCGCACCGTGCCGCTGATCGAGGATCGATTGAAATTGTCCGGTTTGTGGGACCGTTGTGCTTCAGTTCGAGCCAGTGGTTTGGCCGTTCTTGAACTGGAACACGAGCCGCAGCGCGCGCTGGAGGCGATCGTGCATCAGGCTGAACTGGCCGTGACGCAGGACAAGGCCGAAGTGATTTGCCTGGGTTGCGGCGGCATGGCCGGGCTCGATGAACAGATTCGTCGGCGTACCGGGGTGCCTGTGGTGGACGGAGTGACGGCAGCGGTGACCATCGCTGAAGCGCTGGTGCGGTTGCGGCTGTCGACGTCCAAGGTGCGGACGTATGCGACGCCGCGGCCGAAGAAAATCATTGGCTGGGCGCAGCGGTTTGCTCGCTGAGTTCACAGTCGGATATCGAGTCGACTCATTCGCGAGCAAGCTTGCACAGGTTTTGTGTGGAACGGGAGCCTTGTAAACGACACAAAACCCTGTGGCAGCGGACTTGCTCGCAAATCGGGGCAACCAGGTCTCAGCCATGCTCAAATGGCACTGAACCGCTGCGCCAAGCCCTGCTGCGCAAACTGCTCAATCACAAAATCGACAAACGCCCGCGTCTTGCCCGGCAACAATTTATGCTCGGCGTAGTAGATCGAAATGTTGCCGTCATCGATGTACCAATCCGGCAGCACGCGCTGCAACGTGCCCGCCTGCAGATAACCCACCGCAAACGGCATGCTCACCAATGCAATTCCCAGACTTTGCGCGGCAGTCGCACAGGCCGCCTCGGAGTCGCTCATGGTCATTCGCGTCTTGAGGGTCAAGGGGCGGCAGAGCTGGCTGCCACTGCTGATCAACTGCCAGGAGCGCACTCGACCGGTTTGCGGCGAGCGAATCAGGATGCCATCGTGGTGTTGCAGGTCATCAGGCTCGACGATTGCTTTGTGACTTTCCAGATACCCCGTCGATGCCACCAACACTCGGTGCGCCGGCGCCAATTTGCGCGCGACGACACCTTGGGGCAATTCAAATCCCCCGCCAATCGCCGCATCGAAACCTTGCCCAATCAAATCGACCTGACGGTTATCAAAATGCCAGTCAGGGTTGATCGCCGGAAATCGACGTAAAAACGCTTCCAGCAACGGCACGATGTACAAGCGCCCGAATACCGTCCCCATACTGACTTTCAAAGTCCCCGCTGGCAGGCCCTCGACACTGGCCAGATTGGCCACCGCGTTCTGGATGGTCGTCAGACTGGCACTGACCTGACTCAAAAACAGCTGCCCCGCCTCGGTCAACGTCAGGCTCCGCGTACTGCGCTGAAACAAGCGCACACCGAGCCGCGCCTCAAGCTTCGCCACGCTCTTGCCCACTGCCGCTGGCGTCAGGCTCAGGCGCCGCGCAGCCTCGGCAAAGCTGCCGACTTCGGCACTGCGCACAAAGCATTCGATACTGCTGAAGGTTTCCATGGTCGCCACTATAAACTTTTGGTTTACACAGACTATAGCAATCAGGGTCTACACGGCTGTGGATCAGAAGCCGATACTCGGTTCCAACAACAAGGCATTGCGCCTTGAATACTCTGGAGATCGAACATGTCCACTCAACACCTCAGCGGCAAAGTCGCTCTGATTCAAGGCGGTTCCCGTGGCATCGGTGCTGCCATCGTCAAACGTCTGGCCGCTGAAGGCGCTGCGGTTGCCTTCACGTATGTCAGCTCAACGGTCAAAGCCGAAGAGTTGCAAAACAGCATCACCGCCAGCGGCGGCAAAGCCTTGGCGATCAAGGCTGACAGCGCCGACGCCGCCGCCATCCGCCATGCGGTCAGCGCCACCGTCGAAGCCTTTGGTCGCCTCGACATTCTGGTCAACAACGCCGGCGTACTGGCCGTCGCCCCACTGGAAGACTTCAAACTGGAAGATTTCGACCAAACCGTGGCGATCAACATTCGCAGCGTCTTCATCGCCTCCCAGGAAGCCGCCAAACACATGGGCGAAGGTGCACGGATCATCAACATCGGCAGCACCAATGCTGACCGTATGCCCTTCGCCGGCGGCGGTGTGTATGCGATGAGCAAGTCGGCGCTGGTGGGCCTGACCAAGGGGTTGGCGCGTGATCTGGGCCCTCGTGGTATCACCGTGAACAATGTGCAACCCGGTCCGGTCGACACCGACATGAACCCTGCCAGCGGTGACTTCGCCGAAAGCCTGATTCCGTTGATGGCCGTGGGTCGTTACGGTACAGCCGAAGAAATCGCCAGCTTCGTCGCTTACCTCGCAGGGCCTGAAGCCGGTTACATCACCGGTGCCAGCCTGACCATCGACGGTGGTTTCGGCGCCTGATTTTTCTCAACCGTCTGTAAGAAAAACGCCGCCCCTCCTTTAACAGAGGGGCGGCGTTTTTTGATATCTGGCGTTCAGGCCCATTCCAGCGCCGGCAAACCACAGGCGCTCGGGATGAAGGCTTTCAACGACCGCAGAATACCGTCGGCGTGTGCGTATTTCTCATCAGCCATCGCGGCGTCGGGAATGGCAATGGCGGTCATGCCCGCGGCTTTGGCCGCGGTAACGCCAAACGGCGAATCCTCGAACACCAGACAATCCTCAGGCGCGACACCCAGACGACGGGCCGCGGTCAAGAAAATATCCGGCGCCGGTTTGGCTGCGCCGACTTCCGGATCGTCCGCGGTGACGATGAAATCGAACAGTTCAAACCAGTCGCGGTGCAAGGTGGTTTTCTGGCCGAACGACTGACGCGACGAACTGGTGCCCACCGCAATCGGAATGTTGTGCGCCTTGAGGTGGCGAATCAATTCCTCAGCGCCCGGCATTGCCTGAGCCTTGGGAAAGCGCTCACGCATCAATGGCTCACGAATCACCAGAAACTCTTGGGCAGTGATCGGCAAATCGAGCGCCTGGACCACGTAATTGGCAAGGTCATTGGCGCCTCGGCCAATAATGTTCTGCTTGACGCCCCAATCGAAAGTGCGCCCGTACCGCTCGGCAATCAGCGAAGTGACCTCGGTGTAAATGCCCTCGGTGTCCAGCAGCAAACCGTCCATATCGAAAATCACGGCCTTGATCGGGCCAAACGCCTTCAGCGGTGCATTCATCATCGGATCCGTTATCAAACATATCCCAGGCGACCGGTAGCGCCGCTGCTCGGACCTGATTAAAGGGTTCAGCAGCATAGCGAGCGCAACGGGCATTGAGCAACGGTCAATGCTCGTCGAAGCGACGAACTAATCGCGAGCATTTAGCGAAATGCCCTACAGGCATTGCCTACTCTCCCGACTTCTTTCCTTTTTGATCATCCGCAAAGTCCGCGCACCTCTTTTTTCACGTGCGCGAGTGACTGCGAATGCTCCAACCCGATCGGCTTCTGGCCCTGAACAACAGCATCGGCCTGCTGGTAGTTGCCGCCCTGAACCCTGAACACCCGGACTTCGAAAACCTGATCCGGGAATTTCGCCTTTGCCTGAACAACTACGATGTTTGGGCCGAACAGTTCTGGACGGGCACGGCGCTGGATGTCGAGCAGGTGTTCAAGGTCGGCAACGATGTGCAACTCAGCGCACCGATCAAATCTCGCCAGCCCATCAGCTCATCCGTGGTCATGTGTAAGGCAAGCGGCCCGTTGACCCTGGTGCACATGTTCGAGGCCGCGCAATTCGTCCCCATCGGTAATACCCCGGTGACGCTGGAGCCGGTGATCGACGATGCCAACGGGGTTTTGACGTTCGGAGACCCGATACGCCACACCATCGGCCCCAGCGGCATTCTGGAGCTGAACGACTGCGACCGGGGCCAGCGTTATCGCATCACCTTCTTTCCCGATGTCTGCGCTGAGCATGTCCGAGCGTTGTACGCCTCTTATCAAGGCATTCTCGACGACCTGGAAGTCTGGTTACGTGGGGAGTGGACGGAATTTCAGCCGCTATGGGCAGCGTTTTCCAGCGCCGGATTCATTGAGCGTTACGGTCAACTGCAGCAAGCCGACTGGCGCGGATTCGAGAACGCCCTGCACGGCGTTTGGGATGACATCAAGCAACTGTTTGCCCTGCTTGCCGACTTGCAGGCCAATAGCGAAAAGCTGCTGGAGTACCTGACCGACATTGAGCTGGACGCCCTGCTGCAAGCCTCAAGCGAGGCCATCGCTAACGGTCTGCTGATCCTCAGCGACGAGCCGCTGATGTTCATTCATCTGGCCGCATTCACCAGTTGGCTGAAAATGCTGCCGCCGCAGTACCTGGCCGAAGTGGTGGCCGAGGTTCGCGTCGAGTTGTTGATCAGCTTCCTGTTGATGCGGGTATCTGGCGGTGTCGGTGTACCGCTGCGCTTGAGCAGCAAAGTGTTGGCGAAGATCAAATCGCCACGGGCGCGGGAGTGGCTGGCGGCCTCGGCATTGCGCCTGGCTGAGCTGACCTCTGAGCCCGAGCTGAGTCGGCATGCGAGCGTGCTCAAGCCATTGGTAATCAATGCCCGTGGTGCTGAGCTGAAACCGACACCGTCAATTGCGCTGAATATTCGTCAGGCCGATTCGGTGGTTTTGACGGTGCCGAATCCAGCGCCCGTTGCACGAAACAAGACTCATGACATGGCGCGACTGGAGCGCCATGAGGCCCACGACGACGCCCCTAATCAGGCAAAAAACCCCAACGGTGACAGCGCCGATTGCGTGCCGTCGACCTGCACCAACGGTTGCCCCGTATCGATGGTCACCGGCGAAGAACTGCTGACCCTCACCGATGGCACCCTCGATGGCTTGCTGGCGTTCGAGTTCACCCGGTTGTACCGCACCAGTGC
>NZ_JBIUWN010000064.1:0-33756 GCF_044743485.1 Pseudomonas sp. NPDC087614
CTCGGCGTCGGCGAAGGTCATCTGCTTCATCGGAAAACTCGGCGGGTGGAATCTGGGGATTTTGCCAAAATCAGAAAGTCTTTTTCAGAGTTTTCTTAGGTCTAAATGCATTGAGTAACCTTTATCATAATTTGGGATCGTGCCCCCGTTAAACAAAACTCTCTTGTACCGTCCATTTTCGACCTTGGTGGCTATCTCTACGGCTTCTCCTGCTAAATCACCTTTGATACGCATTTTGTGGTCGGAGAGGTTTTCTCTGGCTGCGCCAAGAGAGCAAAATTTACACTCGCGACCATTGTTGAAGTAATAACAGTGACCTGGTGAAAATATCCCAAGGGTGGAGTTTCCATATACGGTTAAATGTGTTTCGAATAATTCACCGTTGCTTAATTGTTTTCCATAGGATATCGGTCTGGAAGGAAATGTAATTTTTATGGTTTTGCTTCCATACTTTAATGCTGGATGCCCTTGTGCTAAAACGATTTTATATACTGAGTTAGGGTTGTAGTTAGCGGTCGTGATAATTTGTCCGTCGAGCATTATTTCCTGCGGCGTGTGGATGCTAGATTCAAGTATTACACTGTCACCTGTGCCATATGCTCTTCTTTTCTCAATGTGATTCGTTTGGTGCTGAAAATAATCCAGAAATTCTTTAGAGAAATTAATGCCATTGGATAATAGTTTGAGTTTTAAGCTGACTGTTTCGAATAACATGATTCGTCTCCAGTTCTATGAGTTATAGGAGTGATGTTATAAGTTATTTTGTGGATAGGGCTATTAATGTTCCATTGTCTGATACAGATGTTACTGAAGGTGGGGAGCTAGTTCTTATACGACCTTTGTCGTCGAATAACGCACCACCCGCTTCTCTGAGTACCAACTCTGCGGCGGCAATATCACAACTTCGTTCGTGTCCAGGTGGGCCTACGTCAATAAAAGCATCCAGAACCCCGGCAGCAATAAGACAGATTTCCAATGAGGAACAGGAATAAATTCGGACTTTAGCCGCTGACCATATGATGTTTTCAATTCTGGATCTTTCCTGAACGTCTCGGGGGCGATGGAAAGAAACTCGCATGTCTGCTAAAGAGTGGGTGGTGCGTGTCCGAAGTCTTTTTACAATTATTGAGGATTGTAGATATGCTCCCTCGTTTAATGCCGCCGTGTATACCAAATCTCTTGATATGTCATAAACCCATCCAAATATATATGCGCCATCGTGATAAAGAGCCACACTTGATGTGTAGCCAGGAAAACCTAGAGTCGCATTGTGCGTACCGTCTAAGGGGTCTATAAGAAGTGAGTATTCTTCTTTTTTTTCGAGGGCGGTAAAGTTGTCGCTTTCTTCCGAGTATGTTGCGATTTTAAAACTGAGAGTTGATAGGCACTTAGATAATATGTTTTGGCAATCTAAATCTGATTGTGTTTGAACGTTGTTCCATTGATTTTGTGATATGTCGTAGTCAGGTAAGCATGCGAGCGTCCCGGCCCAATAGCGACGTAGTTTCTTTCTGGCTTCGTAGAGGCATTCTTCCAGTTCGGAAACGTGTTCGTCCTTGAATAAAGCTCTCATATCGACTTCTCAGCTATAAGTTGTGTGTGCCAGGTTTCTCTATTGAGACGCGATGCGTAGAGTCTTACTTCAAATAATTTTCCTCCATAAATTGCATAGTCCGCGCTCATGAATGCGCTAAAGGTTTTTGGGAAAAGTGCGAGGGTTTTAATGTCAGCGTCATAACCTAGTTTTTTCCTAATCATGTTACCCGCTTGTCTAAGGCTTCCTCCTGTATATGACTTATCTATAATCAACCATGGTTCATTTGTAATTTCACTATGAGGGAAGATATCCAGAAATTCACTATCGCGTGTCAATAGACTTGCGTCGTTTTGTCGATGAATTTCTGAAAAGAATATTTTTTCATCTCCAGTTGCTGCGAGATAACCAAGAGCAAGAGGTAGACCGGCTGATAACAAAAACAGTTTGTTCTTTGATAGTGTTTTTATTTTATGCCAAAGTGGATGGTCTTCGTAAATGTATCTGGTATTCAAGGTAAGGCAATTGTCCCAGTGCTCATGCGATATATAAGCACTGTAGAATGCGCAGAAACGATTGTGGAAGTTAATGGTGTTATCGTTAGTATTTATGAGTAATCGGTTTTTCGAGATGCCACGTGTTGTTGGCTGTTTGGTTGCTGGTTGTTTATGTTTGGTTGGTTTAGGCAGGATTTTATTAATTAACTGAGTTTTAAAATCAAACAGCTTCTGCTTGCATGGGCCAGAAATAGCTATTTCTGGCGTCAGGCCATCGCCTAGTATTTTTCGTATGTCTTCAAATTTTGATTGATCAATGGCGGAGTTTATTTGGTGCCAGGTTTTAACTATCTGTAAATCAGACATGCAATTAAAAGCGGGTTCAAGATTGCTTAAGTCGCAAATCATCACTTCAGGATGGCGTAGTTCGAACAAGGTTCGTTGAAGATGGCAGCCACTGTGTATCGCATTACGGTAAACGTAATAGTCGTTCGTTTGTAATCCGCTCAATGTTCGCCAGGCATGATGTTCGCTAATTATCGTCGTTAATGTTAAGTTTTGATTTTTGGTGTCGGTCAGTGAGGAAGTCTGTGTCATAGTTCGAACCTCGAAAAACTAAGTTAGTAAAGGTTACGGCAGTTTTGGGCGAGATAGGTTTTCTTTGGCGTTGGTTTTTGCATGATGTAGGGTATGCCTTAATCTCCAGGATAGAAGCAACATCAGAATAAATGAGCATGCTACTAAAGCTAGGAATATGGAGTGAACGGTATATTCGTACAGCGATAATAGGATTGCTGACGAAAACACACCAAAAACGTTCAGTGTCAGTATTGTCATTATAGTGGGTGGCCAAAGATCATTCATGCCTCTCAAAGTCAATCTTGTGACAACATAAATGAACTCAAATATTAAGAAAGGTATTGAGATTATAATATTTTTTTCTATAAGTAATCTTGTTGCTGTGTCGGATGTGTAGATTAGAGAAATATCTTCATTTAATAAAAAACACGCCGCCAGGATTGGAGTTAGTACAAATAGTCCAAGCCAGATTGCCTGGCTGTGAGTCTTTGAAATTGCTTCGAAGTCCTTTGTGGCGTAGTGGCGTGCAGTCATTATTCCTGCCGCATTTCCTATTCCGATAGAAATCATATAGATAATGCTGGCTGCATGAATAGAAGCTTGGTATGCAGAAAGGCTGATGTCGTTTATATGTTTTGATATCAAAGAGAGCAAAAGGAACAGAAGGCTTTCACTACCAAAGCACAGTGCCATAGGGAGTCCGTAAATCGTGTACTTTATATAATCACCTTTTGATAATTTTTTGCGGGCTGAAAAGCTATTTAAGTGTCTTCGTATTGTGATTTTGAAAAATGCTAGCGCCGCGAATGAGAATAAATAACGCAGGCAAACGTACGTGATAATAAAGTCGGATAAATTTATATCTGTGCCTATGCTTATGTATACGATACATATTAATGCGAGAGCGCTGTTCAGTAGCCATGTGAACGTGAGTTCGTATTGCGTTTTTCTAATGCCGTTATAGAAGTTGAAAATTGTAATCTGGAGATATACGGCAGGTATTGAAATTGAAAGTATTAAAAGGGCTTTAAAGTCGTCAGGGTTGCTGGGTTCTGTTTCTAGTTCTGACGAGATTTTACCTGCTAAAAATATTATGCATAAAATTATAAATCCAAGAGAAATTGCAAGATTGAATGATGCGGCTATTTCGGACTTGATTTTGTCTGTATTTAAATTGGTCGCCCCTGCTACGGTTATTAGTGTGTTCGAAAAAAATCCGATGCCGACGACTGTCAGAAAAGATAATGACGCCAAGGCAAATGAAGCTGCACTCAGCGAGTCGACAATGTAATGGCCAATAAAGGAGAAGAAAATCAGTGATCCAATCATATCTCCCAATCTGCAAAATATTAACGGTGCAGATAATCTTAGGATTTCCATACAATGAGCCGCTTGTGGCGTTCCAAGGGGAGGGCTAACTGTGAGTGTTTAATCCCATTCTTTGAGTAAGGTTGTCAGGCGCGGGGTCTGGGAAGCAGCAAAGTATTTTTTTCTGAAGTAGTACTCGCACATTGAGATTTTATGTTTGGTTTGTTTGCGCTCGTTGAACTCATTATCTAGTGCGGCAAGAGAAGTTTTTGTCGTTGGATAGATGTCTTTTGTTTTTAGCAGGTCCTCAATTGCCAGGAATACCAAGTCCATGTAGTCCAGTATCTCTTGGATGTAGGATCTGCATTCCGTTTCTGTAGTTGCTCCTTGCCTGGATAAAGCAAAAAACTTGTTTTTGATGGTTTCGAATCCTTCAACTCGATACATATTTGAGTATACCCACTTATAGTGCTTGTTCGAAGTGCCAGTGAGGTAGGTGAAACTCATGGAAATCTTTAGCATCATGTCTCTGGCTATCTCACAACCCATCCATAAATTTCCTGACTGCCAACAACCTTGAATGTCCTGAAACGCGTAAAAGACGGGGAGTTTCTCACGATGTGCAATGTAGATGTGTTTGTCCAAAGGGATTCTTGATTTTATAGATTTGAATCTTTCTTCGTTTGTAATTGCATGTCCGATAATAGAGCGATGAATGATGTTGTTTTCTGTATTTGTTAGTATCGGGTTATATAGGAAGCGCTGATCGGAAATCACCTCGGTAAACGCCTTTTCGATTTTTTATATATATCTTCAATTTCCGAGAAGGTGATGTAGTCAGCGTCAATGTGGATGCTTGAGTCTCCATAGAAATCGGTTGTATTGTGGACTTCTTCGTTTTTCGTGATATGGCGATAATCTTCGTCTGTGACAAACGCGTGTTCTATATCTTTAATGCTTCTCGCTGTAGGGCGTTGCTCGCAGAGAATGATGCAGTCGATGTCGGAGTGTATCGTTCCTATGCCCTCTATGAGAGAGCCAGAAACAATAAGGATACTTGTCGGTTCTAAAAAAGCTTTCTCTCGAATATAGGTTTTCGGAATGGAGATTTTTCCATTTAATATTATTATGTCATTGTTTGTAATTTTTGACTCTGAGGTTTTAATTAGAGTGTTTGTCACACGGTGCTCCCCGTAAGATGTCGAGTGCGGCTGTGCTTTAAGTGTTGGTCTCCATACCGGAGCCCGCTTTTCGAAAATGGTAAATCTATTGAGTAAGTAATAAATTCGCATATGGCTAAAACCTAGAGTGTTTGACAGTGGGTCGTCAATCTCTAGGGAGAAAATCAGAATTTACTTACAGGGTTATATGAGTTTTGGCGAGTTGAGACTTTCTGAGTGGGATAACTCTTACAGGATGATTCCACAGTCCTGTAAGAGAACATCAGATCTGTTTTTTAGTAGAGGCTTTCACGCGTTCGTTTCGGCGCTTCGCGGTCGTAGCTTTCGGCATCAAACTCGCCGTCATTCAGGCGCCTGTGGAAAGCGCCTGCGGAGGGCAAGGCCGAGCGCAGCAAATGCGTTTCAGGGTTCCATGCATCCGAGCGCACAAACGCTTTGGAACAATGGAAAAACGCCGCTTCCACCGTCACCAGCAACACGGTTTTCGCCGGTTTGCCGTTCACTGCAAAACTCTCCAGCAACGCTGGCTCAGCACTGATAGACGCCGTGCCATTGACCCGCAACATCTCGCCAATCCCCGGAATGATGAACAACAGCGACACTCGCGGATCGTGCAGCACGTTGCGCAAGGTATCGATGCGGTTGTTGCCCGGGCGATCCGGCAGCGCCAGCGTGCGCTCATCGATGATCCGCACAAACCCCGGCGCATCACCGCGCGGTGAATTGTCGAGGCCTTCGGTGCCCACCGAGCTGACGATCACCAGCGGCGAGACCCGCACCATCGCCTGATAGTCTTCGTTGAGAAAAGTGATCTGCTTGCGCACTGAACGCTCGTGAGGCAATCCGTAAATGGCTTCCAGTGCGTGGATTGAATCGATCATCGTGCATCCCCTCGATGATTTAGAAGAACAGCCCCATGCGTCGCTCGTAGCCGATCCGGCCCTTGTACGCTTCGCCGCTGTCGACGAAGCCGTGTTTGGCGTACAGCGCGATGGCGGCGTCGTTGTCGGCGTCCACTGACAATTCCAGGCCTTTGATTTCCGGCCACGCCTGGCGCGCGACCTCCGGCAACGCTTGCAGGCATGCCTTGCCGTACCCCTTGCCCTGTGCCCGATGATCGACCTGCAAGGCATGCAACGTGGCGCTGTGTTCATCGGCCCAGGCCGGTAAAACCGGTGGGCGCTTGAGCAACAGGAACGCTACTGGCACTTCGTCCGCCAACAGCGCAAAACCCTTCACGCCGGGCGCCGGTTTCGACAGCAAAGTGTGCAAGGCACCGTGGATATCACCGGAGAACTTGATCTGCTCGGCGCGAATTTCAATGGCCTCGACCTGCTGACGCTGCAAAGCGTTGAGGCTGTCGTAGGGCACGAGTTTGGCTGACACGGGAATTTCCTTTTTCCTACAAAGATGAGCCCGGATTCTAGCGACTTTGCCCTCCTCGGAAATTTTTTGTTTCGTCTGTCGATCTACCGATTCGCCGAACGACTAAAGGTGTCTTCACAACAAAAGATGGATAGGTGCCCCGGCTCGCCTATCTTCATGTTCGAGGAAATCGCCATCGAACCATCAGTAGCCCTGATCTTCAGCCATAGTTGATCCGTTCGAATCAGGAGAACGCCATGAAATATCTATGCCTGGTCTACAGCGATGAGCGCTTGTTGCACTCGTCGCCAGACAGCCCCGAAGACGCCGAGTGCTGGGCCTACGCTGAGTCGATTCAAGGCAGCGGGCGGATGGTCGCCGCCCAAGCGCTGGAATCGGTGCAGACCGCCACCACGGTACGCATGCGCAACGGCAAGTTGTCGATCACCGACGGCCCGTTTGCCGAAACCAAGGAACAGTTGGCCGGTTTCTATCTGATCGACGCCAAGGATCTCAACGAAGCGATCCAGGTCGCCGGTAACATTCCGGCGGCGCGGGTCGGCAGCGTTGAAGTTCGCCCCGTGCGCCAGTTGAATGTCTGAGGTCAGGGCGCGGGTCGAACAGGTCTATCGCGAAGACTCGCGGCGGATTCTGGCGACGCTGATTCGTCTGCTCGGCGATTTCGACCTCGCCGAAGAAGCCTTGCACGAGGCGTTCTTCGTCGCGGTCGAGCGCTGGCAGCATGACGGCGTGCCGGACAATCCGCGCACCTGGCTGGTGTCCACCGGGCGCTTCAAGGCGATTGACGTGTTGCGCCGGCGCGCGCGTTTCAAGGCTTCTCAGCCGCTGCTGCTGGCGCAACTCGAAGCGTTGGAGCAGGCCGACTGGAGTGGTGAAGATGTGGAGGACGATCGCTTGCGGCTGATCTTCACCTGCTGTCACCCGGCGCTGGCGGCGGATGCGCAAGTGCCGCTGACCCTGCGCGAAGTCTGCGACCTGACCACCGAGGAAATCGCTCGCGCATTCCTGTCGGCGCCGGCAACGATTGCCCAGCGCATCGTCCGCGCCAAAGCGAAGATCCGTGATGCAAAAATCCCTTATCAAGTTCCCGGTCTGAGCGAATTGCCTGAGCGCCTCGACAGCGTGTTGCGGGTGATTTATCTGGTATTCAACGAAGGTTATTCGGCGTCGATGGGCGCCGAACTGATCCGCGAGGACCTGACCCGTGAGGCCATTCGGCTTGGGCGCTTGTTGATGGAGTTGCTGCCGGAACCCGAGGTCATGGGACTGCTGGCGCTGATGTTACTGCACGAGTCACGCAGACCGGCGCGCACTTCGCCGAACGGGGAGTTGGTGCTGCTGAGCGATCAGGATCGCTCGCGTTGGGATGCCGGGTTGATTGCCCAAGGCTGTGCGCTGGTGGAGCGTGCGCTGACTACGCGGCGGTTCGGGCCGTATTGTCTGCAAGCAGCAATAGCGGCGGTGCATGCCGAGGCGGGATCGGCAGGGGAGACGGATTGGCAGCAGATCGTCGGGCTGTATGACGTGTTGTTGCGGGTGCTGCCGTCGCCGGTGATCGAGTTGAACCGGGCGGTGGCGGTGGCTCAGCGTGACGGGGCCTTGGCCGGGTTGAACTTGATCGAGGGGATTCTGGATCGTGGCGAGTTGCAGGATTACCACTTGGCACATTCGGCGCGGGCGGAGTTCTGTCGGCAGTTGGGCAGGGTGGAAGAGGCGCGGGTGGCTTATTCACGGGCGCTGGAATTGACGCGGCAAGCGCCGGAGCGGCGGTTCATTGAAGCGCGCTTGCTAGCGTTGGACTGATCCGAACGGGGCGCTGGCCGTACCGGCCTCTTCGCGAGCAAGCCCGCTCCCACAGGGGATTGGGGGTGGTCATGGAGTTTTGGCATGGCCGCCACGCTACTCCAGCATCTTGCTCAATAACCAGCTCCCCGCTGGCCCCGGCGGATGCAGCCGCGACCACAAAGCATCGACAAACACCGGTTTCGGCCAGCCGCGCACGTTCAGTTCCACCAGCGTGTCGTTGCCGAAACGCCCCACCAGCCAACGCGGCAGCGGCGCCCAGCCGAAGCCCATTTCGGCCATTTCCATCAGCATCAGGTAACTGGGCGCCGACCACACACGGCCCTTGGCGCGACTGTCGTATGGATTGACGATCGTCGCCAGGCGCAGTTCGCGATGTTGTTCCAGGATCGCTTGGTCGATGTGCTTGAGCGTCGTCAGTGCATGCTCGCGGCTGACGAACAGGGCGATATCGGTGCGCTCGGCGACGGTGGAGGCCAACAGATCCGGCGGGTAGCTGTCTTGCATCTCGGCGAAGGCCAAATGCGCCCGACCGCGCTGCACCAGTTCGATCAAGTCGTCGCACTCGGCAATCAAACACTCCAGTTCCATATCCGGATAACGCTGCTCGAACCCGATCAATGCCGCTTCAAAGCGCGCTGATTGATAGGTGTCGGAAATCGCCACGGTCAGCTTTGGCTCAACGCCTTGGGACAATTGCCGAGCGGTGATTTCCAGGCGGCTGCTGGCCGTGAGAATCGCCTCAGCCCGTTGCAGCATCACATGGCCGGCGGGGGTGAGGGTCGGCTTGCGGCTGCTGCGATCGAACAGTTGCAAATCCAGATCGATCTCAAGGCTGGCCACCGCTGCGCTGATGGTCGACTGACTGCGCCCCAGTTTGCGCGCCGCCGCCGAAAACGAGCCTTGGGTCGCCGCTTGAACAAACGCCAACAACACTTCCTGCGAGATCATCAACTATCGCCTTGATCGATGGTTATTGGTTATGAAGTATCGGTTCGGTGTTGGATCATGGCAACCACCTTCACTCAAGGAGTCAGGTCATGACTGCCAACAAATCCATCACTGAACGTATCTTGCAGGCTGTCGGTTTCGAACTGTTGGCCATTGTGATCTGCACACCGTTGCTGGCGTGGATCATGCAAAAACCATTGCTCGACATGGGCGCGGTGACGGTGTTGATCGCGTTGCTGGCGCTGGGTTGGAACGTGGTGTTCAACCGCTTCTTCGACCGCCTGCTGGAGCGCCTGCACATTGCGCGCAACGCTTGGGTGCGAGTGGTGCACGCCTTGTTGTTCGAGGGAGGCTTGATCGTGATGGGTGTGCCGCTGATTGCCGGGTGGCTGTCGGTCAGTTTGTGGCAGGCGTTTTTGCTCGACATCGGCGTGTTGCTGTTCTTTCTGCCGTACACCTATGTGTATCACTGGGGTTATGACGTGGTGCGCGAGCGGGTCTTGAAGACCCGCCCGGTCTGAGCAGCAAACGTCATCTGTGCCTCAGTCTTGAGGCTCAGAGAAACATGCCGCCCGAAGCCTCAACCCGTTGACCATTGATCCACTGCCCACCCGGTGACAACAGCAACGCCAGCGCGCCACCAATGTCATCCGGCTGCCCGGCACGGCCCAGCGCGGTGTTGCTGGCGACCATGGCGTTCACTGCTGAGTTGTCGCGCACTGCGCCGCCGCCAAAATCGGTTTCGATGGCGCCCGGCGCAAGGATGTTCACGCCGATCTGTCGTGCACCCAACTCCTTGGCCTGATAACGGGTCAACACTTCCATCGCACCTTTCATCGCGGCGTAGGCGCCGTAACCCGGCAGGCTGAAGCGGGTCAGGCCGCTGGAGATGTTGATGATGCGCCCGCCATCGTTGATCAGCGGCAGCAATTGCTGGGTCAGGAAGAACGGCCCTTTCAACTGGATGTTCATCAACAGGTCGAACTGCTCCGGTGTGGTTTCGGTGAACAGGGCGTGCACGCCGATGCCGGCATTGTTGATCAGGAAATCAAAGCGCTGACGTTCAAAATGTTTGAGCGCGTGCTCGACCTGCGCGGCGAAATCGGCAAAGCCTTCGCTGCGACCCACGTCCAGTTGCAGCATCACGGCGTTGGCGCCGAGTTGTTCCAGTTCAGTCACCAGCGCTTGGGCTTCATCGGCGCGGCTGTTGTAAGTGCCGATGATGTCGATGCCCTGCGCGGCGAGGTGCAGGGCGGCGTTTTTGCCCAGGCCACGGCTGGCGCCGGTGATCAATGCGATTTTGCGATTCATGGGGCTTCCTCAATGGCGGTGAGTGGATGGAGCAAAGTTTATTTATCCGCCCTTAGGTGATAAACAGAGCTAAACCGGAATCACTGGTCGAATAAACCGAACAATCAGCGAGTGTCCCGATGAACAAACTGGAACTGCTGCGCACCTTCGTCCGGGTCAGCGAACTGTCGAGTTTCACCCTCGCCGGGGAGAGCCTCGGCTTGCCGCGTTCTACCGTGTCCGAGCATGTGCAGGCGCTGGAAACGTTGCTTGGCACGCGGCTGCTGCAGCGCACCACGCGCAAAGTGCAGGCAACACAGGACGGTTTGGTGTTGTACGAGCGGAGCAAGGATCTGCTTTCGCACATGGACGAGATCGAAGGCCTGTTTCGTCAGGACGAGGCCTCGCTGACGGGGCGGATTCGCGTCGACATGCCGAACATCCTGTCGCGGCGACTGGTCATGCCGCGCCTGCCGTCGTTCATGGCGCGCCACCCCAATCTGGAACTGGAAATCAGCAGCACCGACCGCCGGGTCGATCTGCTCAGCGAGGGTTTCGACTGTGTGGTGCGGATCGGCGCGCAGCCCGATCAATCGGTGGTAGCCCGGCATCTGGGCGACTTTCCCATGATCAACTGCGCCAGCCCCGCTTATCTGGCGCGCTACGGCGTGCCGCAAACGCTGGAGGATCTGGCGCAGCATCGGCTGGTGCATTACGTCGGTGTTTTGGGGGCGCGTTCGGAAGGCTTTGTCTACGAGGAGGGCGGCCAGGTCCGGCGTTTGCCGATGGCTGGCAGCGTGACGGTCAACAGCACCGATGCTTACGAGTCGGCCTGCCTGGGCGGTTTTGGTCTGGTGCAGGTGCCGCGCACCGGCATGCAGCCGCATCTGGATAACGGCGAACTGGTGACGGTGCTGGCGCAGTACACCGCGCCAGCCATGGCGATTTCGTTGCTGTATGCGCGGCAGCGGCATTTACCGCTACGCGTGCGGGTGTTCATGGATTGGCTCGGTGAGGTGATCCGTTCAACCCTCTGACCCACATCGTTGTCTGTGATGGGCACAAAAAAGAGTGGATCAGTAATCGCCACGTTTACGAAACGCCCAGCGCCCGGCGATCACGGTAAACGTCGCCACCAGCGCGACCAGTATCCAGAACCCTTGCGGGTCTTGCGACAGCGGCACGCCCCCCACATTCATGCCGAAAAAACCGGCAATGATGTTGATCGGCAACGCCAGTACCGTCACCACGGTCAAGGTGAACAGCGTGCGGTTGCTCTGTTCGTTGAGGTTGGCGGCGATCTCTTCCTGCAGCAACTTGATCCGCTCACCAAGGGCGGTGAGGTCGTTGATGATCAGCGCAAACTCCTCGGTGGACTTGCGCAACTCCTTCACGTCCTCCTTCTGCAACCACGGCGGCGGACGGTTGAGCAGGCGCAGTAAAGAGCCGGGTTCGAGCGCCAGTAATCGTTGCAAGCGCACCAGCACCCGCCGGTTGGCACCGAGTTCGGCGCGGTTGGTCGACAGCCGCGAGGAGAGCAATTCGTCCTCGACCTGATCGACACTCAGGCTGGTCTTGCGCACGATCTGCGTCAGCACTTCGCCCTGATCGCGCAGCAAGTGCACAAGCAATTCCGAGGGCGAGCGAAAGCGCTCGCCGGCCTTCACCGACGAGCGCAGTTTGTCCACCGAGTGCAACGGTTGCAGGCGCGCGCTGACAATCAGTTTGCTGCGCACGCAGACCCACAGCGTCGACACATCCGACGACACCATGCTGCTCAGGTTGAACACCACGTCGTTGACCACCGCCAACAGCGCCGCGTCGACATGCTCGATGCGCGTCGAACGCGAGCCCTCATGCAACGCTTCGAAAAATTCTTCAGGCAATTGCAGATGGCTTTTCATCCAGCGCTCGCACGCGGCGTGAGCCAGATTGAGGTGCAGCCAGAGGAATTCATTGCTGTCGCTGTCACCTTGCAGGCAGCGCAATGCGGTGGCCGAATCGATTTCGCGACCACGCTCACCCGGCAGAAAACGGAAGCCGTAGAGCAAGCCAAACAAGTCCGGGTCGCGATGACTGATATCGAGGCTGTGGTTCATGGAGGCTCGCTGCGAGGAGGGCGGTTGGCGCAGGGGTTACAGGTTCACCTGAGGGGCATCATCGCAATGTCACATGACGTTTGCGTGACAAAAAAAATGACGTCAAATCAAAGCGCTACCGGCGGTCGGGAACCTCTCAAGAACGGCTTTGGCGCGCCGATCACGGGTACGTTAGGTTGCGCACCGTTGGCCACGCCACGGTTCGCCGACAGGGAAGTCCGGCCACTTTTTCACGCCTGAAACAGGCGTGCCTCATCCCTGCCATGAGTACCTGCAATGCTGCAAAAATCCCTGAGAGCGCAAATTCTCGCCCTGCTGAGCGGCAGCCTGCTAGCGATGCTGTTGATCGCACTGGCCTGCTTTCATTTCCTGTCCAACGGCGTGCAGAGCTACAGCCGATTGATCGCCGGTCCGTTGCACACCTCGCAACTGATCGACGAAGCCAACCTGCAATTCAAAGTGCAGGTGCAGGAATGGAAAAACGTCCTGCTGCGCGGCAAGCAACCGGCGGATCTGAGCAAGTACTGGGGGCAGTTCGAAGATCGTCAGCGCGATGTACAGAACATCCTCGGCGAACTGGCCAGCCAGAAGAGTATCGATCCCGGTTTGAAAACCCGTATCGAACGTCTGCGTGACGAGCATCGCCAACTCGGTGCCGCTTATCAGAAGGGCCGCGATGCCTATGTGGCCGCCGGTGGCGATCCGGTTGCTGGCGACAACGCCGTCAAAGGTGTCGACCGCGCCGCCAGCGAGCAAATGAGCGAACTGGTGGCCGAGTTGCGCAAACAGGGCACCGAGCAATCGGTATCGATCAGCGCCGAAGCCGATCGCACCGTCTGGCTTGGGCTGTTGGTGATGCTCGCGTCGGGCCTGTTGATCGGTGTGTTGAGCCTGTGGCTGGTCAACCGCAACCTGGTTGAGCCGATCCGCAAGCTGATTGATTACGTGACCCAGTTGAGTCGCGGCAAACTGGCCGAGCGTGTGGTCAGCGACCGTCAGGACGAGTTGGGCAACCTCGCGGCCGCCGCCAACACCCTGCGTGATTTCCTTGCTGAAACCTTCACTCGCCTGCAACGCAGCGCCAGCGATCTGGACAGCGCCAGCGGCGAATTGAACGCCATCGCCACCACCATGGCCGGCGGCACCAACGAGCAGTTCAACCGCACCGATCAGGTGGCCACGGCAATGAACGAAATGTCCGCCACCGCCCAGGAAGTCGCGCGTCACGCGGCTGACGCTGCGCGTGCTGCCGACGATGCCGACCAGTCTGCCCAACAGGGTGAAAAGGTCATGCAGAGCACCATTCACTCCATCACCCAGATGCGCAGCGAAATCACCAACACCGCCACGGTGATCCGTCGTCTCGAAGCCGACAGCGGCCGTATCGGCAAAGTGCTGGAAGTGATTCGCGGCATCGCCGAGCAAACCAACCTGCTGGCGCTGAACGCGGCAATCGAAGCGGCGCGGGCCGGTGAGGCAGGGCGCGGTTTTGCCGTAGTGGCTGACGAAGTGCGCAACCTGGCGCAGCGCACGGCGGAGTCGATCATCGAGATTAACCAGATCATCCAGAACGTGCAGACCGGTGCTGTGGACGCCGCGCAAGCCATTGACAGCGGTCAGGCCCGCAGCGACGAAAGCGTTGAGCAAGTCACTCAGGCCGGCGCGATGCTGGAGCGCATCACCCACGCCGTCGAAGCGATCCGCGACATGAACCGCCAGATCGCCACGGCGGCCGAAGAGCAGACGTCGGTGGCCGAGGACATCTCGCGCAACCTGACCGAGATCACTTCGATTGCCAGCACCAACCTCGACAACGTGCAGCGCACCGAAAGCGCCAGCCAGAACCTGCACGGCCTGTCCGGGCAACTGAACGAAGTCACCGCACGCCTGAGTGCCTGACTCGTTGGCTGTGTACCGGATCGGATACCGAGACGGTACACAGTCAATCTCAATTGGCGGCGAGCATGATCGATGACCGGTTATCTATAACCGGCATTGGAGCATTCCCATGGTCGGCCTCAGTTCTGTATCGATCAATCAAACCCTCGCCACGGCGACCCGCAAAACGTCGATCAGCGAAGTCAGTGAAGACACCTCCACCACGGCATCGGCCAGCACCTTTGCTGTCAGGCACAAAAAAGCCGCGCGATCCAGTGATCGAGCGGCTTGGTGTGCAAGGTGTATCAGCTATCCAGTTTGTTGCTCAGCACCTTGCCGGTGGTGGCATCAAAGTCCACGTCGTACTCTTTGCCGTCGGCAGTTTTGAGTTCGACTTCGTACTCATAACCGTTGAAGTGGTTATCCAGATCGGTGTCGGTGATGGTCGCCCCCGGGTGCAGTTTCAGCGCTTCCTGATTCATGCTTTCCAGCGATTTGATCTTGCCGGATTTGACCAGTTCGGGGATCTGATCGACACGCACATCAGCCTGGGCCAGGCCTGCGGTGAGGGTCAGAGCGGCGGCGGCAAACAGGGCAGTCAACGTTTTCATCGGGTCATTCCTTGGGTTGTTTGTTGAAGTGGCCTCAGGTTAACCACCGCAACTTAATTCACCCTTAAAACACCGCATCGTCCGCAGAATGCTCTTGTGGGAGCGAACCGGCTCGCGATGCGGACACCCCGGTGGCCGATCAGAAGCCGTTGTTCTTCAACACCTGATCAACGCTGGCCGCTGCCGGGCGTTTGTAGAACTTCAACAGTTCGCTGGCGCGGTTGGTGAAGATGCCATCGACGCCTGCGGCCATGACCTTCTCGAAGTCCACCGGCTCATCGGCGGTGTAGACGTGCACCAGCAAGCCTTGGTCGTGGGTGTATTGGTTCATCCAAGGCTGCACCAGATCCGAGTAGCTCTGGTCGCCGCCATGGGTCAGCTTCGCCGAAGGGCCGGTACCGATGGCACCATGCGCCTTGGCGAAGTCGACCCACTGCTTGAACTCGGCATCGGACTTCGGTTCCTGTTTACCGTAAAACGCGTTTTTGTCCTTCTCGCCAGACTCGGCAAAAGTCACCTTGGATTTCGGCTCCATGCCGCCTTCGCCCACCCACAGCAGCAGGATTTTCGGCACTTGCGGCATTTCCTTTTGCAGCAGTTCGAGGCTGTTCTTCTCGAACGTTTGCAAGATCACCCGGCCTTTACCCTGACCGACGCTCGTTTCGCTCTTCGCCAGTTTCGAACCGGCCCGGCTCAGCCAGCCGCGATCCTGCAGTTTCTCTTTCAGATCGTGTTCGATCCCGGGGAACAGTTGCGGCTCTTTGGTCTCGATATACAGACCAGGTTTGTGCGCTGGGTTGGCCTGGGCAATATTGATGATTTCATCGAGGGTCAGAATTTTCAGCCCCGCGTAAGACGAGCGTGCGCGATCCGGGTAGGCCTTGTTGTACCAGCTACCGGCGTCGAGGGTTTTCAGCTCGGCCATGGTGAAGGCATTGGCCGGGCTGTCTTTACGATCCGGGAATTTGGTCGCGACGTCGGTGGTGCGTTGCAGGTTGTTGTCGTGCAGGGCGAACAGCACGCCGTCCTTGCTGCGCTGCAAATCCATTTCAAGGTAGTCGGCACCCAGATCACGGGCCAGTTTGTAGGAAGCGGCGGTGGATTCCGGGGCGTCGAAGGACGCGCCACGGTGGGCAATCACCGCCGGATGTGGAATGCCATGAGCGGCGGCGACTGCAGCAGGATCAGTCTGGCTGGCGGCATGCGCCTGACCAAGTCCGAGCAGCAGGCTTAGCATGAGGGCGCTTTTGGTGAACGTGGCGGGCATGTTCGAGTTCCTTTCGCAGGGCAGTTTCAAAGACGTACCTTTTAACAACTGAATCGATTGCCCGCCATCGCCAGACCGACATAAACGTATTAAAAGCGATTTTTCCTGCACTTTTGTGTCGCCGTTTGCAGTACGCTTGCCCTCGGCAGACGCTCCGGCAGAGAGCGCGCCGTCCAATGCCCTGCGTGTAAACCATCGATCATTTTTCGTGAGGTTTATCATGCACATCACCTCCCAACTCATCTGCCAGGCCGCCGACGACCTCAAAGGCTTTGTTGGCCTGAACCGCAAAACCGGTCAGTACATCGTGCGTTTCAGCGAAGATTCGTTCGGCATGGACGTGGCCGACGACGGCATTATTCCCGCCAGTGAATTCGTCTGGGCACCCGCGTCGCCGCAGACCATGACGCTTAAACGCGAGTTGATTCAGTTGTTGCTGGATCAGAATGTCGATGACCGCCTCAACATCACCGAGCCGTTGCGCGTTTACATGCACAAGCGCGAAGTACCAGAGATTGTGGCGGTGCGCAGTCTGGTGCGGGGCTGAGGGTTTTTCGTGACGGTGAGTGCCTCTTCGCGAGCAAGTCCGCTCCCACACGGGCTCTGTGGCGCTCACCAATCACCTGCGGGAGCGGGCTTGCTCGCGAAGGCGGCCTAAAGCACGGCACAGCACCTACTGCCCAAACCGATACTCACGCTCAACCCTGCACACCCGCGTATGGAACGCCGAATACCAGATCGAGCGCCCTCGTTCCTGGATCACCCGATGCTCAGGATTTTGTCGCCACGCTAAAATCGCCGCCTCACTCTCCCAGTACGAAACCGTGATCCCGACACCATCCGGCCCGCGAATCGAATCAATTCCAAGAAACCCCGGCTGTGCGCCCACCAACGCCATCATGCGCTCGGACGCCTCGGCATAACCGTTGTCGCCCTCGGTGCGGGTTGAATTGAAAATCACCGCGAAACAATCTGTAGTCGGCTTCATCAACGTTGCTCCTTGCAAGCCTCGACAAACGCTCGCACCAACGGCGGCATCTGGCCCTTGAGCGCCGCACGTTCCGGTTGAAACAACGTTGCGACAAAAAAACGATGATCCTTGAGTTCGAATGCCCGCAAATCCCCCGCTGAATCATGCCCCACCGCCTGGAGCTGATGTTTGAGAAGGTCACTCGCGTAGTGTGGATTCACACCGTAGCGGCAGCGATAGCCTTCATGAATCTGCGACGTTTCGTACGCTTGGGCGATCAACGAACCGGGCAGCAGATGAATGCTGTCCACGGCGTCGATCAGCGAGCAGATCAGAGGCGTGAGCACGGCTCGCTCTGAATCGGGTGAGGTTTCGCCATGCTCAGCGTCGGCCCAGCCCAGCACATGGCGGGAAAATTCCAGCACGGCATGCTGAAAACCGCCGCAAGTGCCGAGGAAAGGGCGCTGCTGCTCGCGGGCAAAACGGATCGCCCGCAGTGCGCCAGCTTCACTTTTGTAAGGACTGGCCGGCACGCACCAGAAACCGTCGAAGCCTTCCAGTGGTGTATCGGCGTGGATGTGTTCGGTGGCCAACCAGTCCAATTGCACAGGGTGGCCGAGGTGTTCGGCGACCAGACCGAGTGCCACGGGGATGGCTTGATGGGCGGTGACTAGCGGGTCGTAATCGCCGATCAGGGCAATGCGGATGACGCGGCTTTCCATGGGGGTTCCCTGCGCTTGTTGATTGATGGCGTCCACTATAGATTGGCGTTCACGCACTCAATATTGGCGTTTACCCAAGTGATCAATGCACCGACGCACTATCGGCTCGACTATCCGGATCTGGCCCTGATCCTCGCTTTGGTGCGCGGCGGCTCTCTGGCCCGGGCCTCACAGCTGCTGAAGGTTGACGTGTCGACGGTGTTCCGCGCCGTGCGCCGTCTGGAGGCTGCCCTTGGCCGCGAATTGTTTGAAAAAAGCCGCACCGGCTATTTACCGACGACGCTTGCACAGACGCTGGCCGAGCAGGCCGAACGTGCCGAGCAAGCACTGGACGCCGCGCGGATCGGCGTGGAGCAGGGGGGCGAAGTGATCAGCGGCACGGTGCGCCTGACGTGTACCGACTCGGTGTTGCAAGGCTTGCTGCTGCCGGCGCTGGCGCAGTTCATGCCCAACTACCCGGCACTGACCCTCGAATTGAGCACCTCCAACGATTTCGCCAACCTTAGCCGTCGTGACGCCGACATTGCCCTGCGCCTGACGCGCACACCGCCGCAACATCTGGTCGGACGGCAACTGGCGAAGATTTCCTACCGGGTCTGCGCCAGCGCGCGCTACTTGGACAGCGTCGATGCGTCGGATCTGACAGCGCTGACCTGGATCGCCCCGGATGACTTTCTGCCCGATCATCCGACGGTCGCCTGGCGTCGTCAGCACTTGCCCGGCGTGACCCCGGGCTATCGCTGCAACAGCATGCTGTCCGTTACTGAACTGGTGCGCGCCGGCCTTGGTGTCGCGGCGTTGCCGGACTTCTTGATCAGTGACGGTTTGCAGGCATTGAGCGAGCCGTTGCAGGGCTACGACACCGCCCTGTGGTTGCTGACCCGCCCGGATTGCCGGGCGTTGCGCTCGGTGGTCACACTGTTTGATGAGCTCGGGCGAGCCCTGCGTCTGTCCTGATCAACGCAGTGCGTTCTGACACACATGCGCGTGTAACTCTTTGGTCAGGCCTTCGATGCGTTCGCTCAGGTCTCTGGTCATTTCGGTGAGGCGGGTGTTTTGTTCCAGCAGTTCAAGCAATTGCGCGGTGTTCTTCGCGGCCTGGGCCTGGCGCTCGGTGTTGGCTTGCGCCAGGGCTTCACGGTGCTGCGCGTCAGCGTCGGCTTGCGCCTTGTCGCGTGCAGCCTGACGGGTTTGCGCCAGCAGGATCAACGGCGCGGCATAAGCGGCCTGCAAGCTGAACGCCAGGTTCAGCAGGATGAACGGGTAGACGTCGAATTGCGTCACACCCCACACGTTGAGGCCGATCCACACCGCGACAATCAATGTTTGTGCGCCAAGGAACAGAGGCGTGCCGAAGAACCGCGCAAACGCCTCGGCCCGCAGCGCGAATTTGTCGTTGCCGAAGGTTGTGGCGAGGTGGGCGTGAGGGCGGTGGAAGCGCAGGTGGTCGGTGGCAGGTGTTTCAGCTTTTTCAGTGGTCATGATGCACTCGGCAGGGCTTGGGACGTTCAGTCACTATAGCGCTGCGTTTTGGCAGCCCGCGCGCGCGCAGGTTAAGTCGTCGTACACAAATTGTGTGGTTGACTCAATCTCTGTGGGAGCGGGCTTGTCCGCGATGGCCGCGACTCGGTCTACCAGCGATGCACAGATATCAGCCTGGCGCGTGCTCGTTGGCAAACATGCTGACCGCCTGCACCGCTTCACTGGCGCCGTCGCGAATCTGCAAAATCACCGTGCCCGCCTGATTCGCCAGTTCAACGCCTTGCGCCGCGCGACCTCGGGTGCCGTCCATACTTTTGATCGCTTGCCGGGTCTCGTTCTGGATCAAGGTGATCATGCCGGAAATCTCCGCCGTCGAACCGCTGGTGCGCGCCGCCAGTTGTCGCACCTCGTCGGCCACTACCGCAAAACCGCGACCTTGCTCACCGGCGCGCGCCGCTTCGATCGCCGCGTTGAGCGCCAGCAAGTTGGTCTGATCGGCAATCGCACGGATGGTGTTGACGATGGCGGTGATCTGCTCGGAGCGTTCGCCCAGTTGCGCAATCAAGGTTGAAGACTGGGCAATGTCCTCGGCAATTTCGCGCATTTCGCTGGCGGCCTGCTGGATCACCTGTGTGCCTTGCTCGGCGACTTTTCGAGTCTCCACCGAGATGTGATAAGCCGCGCTGGCGCTGCGCGCGTCCTGTTCGTGCTGCACCACGCGGGCGGTAACGTCCGAGGCAAACTTCACCACTTTGCACAAGCGCCCGGCCGCGTCGTAGACCGGGTTGTAGTTGGCCTCAAGCCATACCGTTTGCCCACGTTTATCAATGCGTTCGAACTGTCCGTGGAAAAACTCGCCCTGGTTCAACCGACGCCAGAAATCCTCGTATGCACTGCTGTTGACCCGTTCAGGGGGACAGAACAAGCGGTGATGTTTACCTTTGAGTTCGGCGAGTGTGTAACCCATGCGTGTCAGAAAATTCTGATTGGCCGTAAGAATACTGCCGTCAAGGTTGAACTCGATGACCGCCATCGCCCGGTCGATGGCCTGCAACTTGGCGTTGGTCTCGCTTTCCTGCTGCATTTTGGTGGTCACGTCCATGGCGTACTTGACCACTTTCACCACACGTCCCGAAGCATCCTTGATCGGGTTGTAACTGGCCTCGAGCCAGATGGGCTCGCCCTTGCTGTCGACCCGTTCAAAGGTGCCTGACAGAAACTGGCCGTTCTTCAGTTGTGACCACATTTGCGTGTACTGAGCACTGCGGCCGAACTCCGGCGTGCAGAAACGTCGATGTGGCTGGCCGATAGCCTGCTCGGGCGTGTAACCCATGGTCTTGAGAAAGTTGTCGTTGGCACGCAACACCACGCCCTCAAGGTCGAATTCGATCACCGCCATCGAGCGATTGATCGCATCGAGCAGGCCGGCTTGCTCGGTGAGGGTTTGCTGGAGATCGTCGATGACGGACTTCTGGCGATTGAAAAACATGCTCGCAGTACTCTGGAAATAGGTTGGGTCAAGGATTCAGTCCTTATTCCCGCGCTGGCAGGCCGAATGCGCGGGCGGCATTCGGCGTTGGCGGCTCAATGCCAGCATTCCATGACTGACAGCTCGCTACTTATACAAAACTTCATAAACTTGTACAAGAAAGTAATTTTTATACAACTTTGTATAAGTTTTTAAGGGGCAATGTGGCAAGCTTTCAAGCAGGTGCAGGCGACGCTGATGGCGCTGTGAAGCTTTAATTTAAAGGCGTTTAGCGCTTTTTTGGATCCGTTTTCAGTTGCGGGCGACCTTGTACAAGTTTTTAGGCCGTGCCAAACCGATACTCAGGCTCACTCAACAGCGCAGGCTGGGTGACGAGAGATGAGTCAGCGTTGATAACGGGCCAGAAACATTTCCAGTGCCGATTCGGCGACGGTGTTCTGCATGTCGGCATCGAGAGCAGCGCGGCCCATCGACATTTGTGGCCAGAAGCCAAAGGCCTTGAGCAGCCCCTGCACCTGGTGCGTAGCGAACTCCGGGTCAACCGGTTTCAGTCGGCCATCGGCCTGCGCGGCACGAATCCACACAGTCAGACTTCCCTCGTGTTCACCCATGCGCTCGACCATGTTTTGCGCGCGCTCCGGGGAATGAACGGTCGCGGCAATTGCCACCCGCGCCAACGTGAGGAAGTTCTCGTCCGCCATCATCTGCACCTTGGCCTGCAATATTTGCCGCAACTGATCGCTCAACGGCTGATCGGGGCGATAAATGACTGATGGCTCGTCGCTGATTCGTGCCCATAACTGGTTAAGAATTTCGGCGAAAAGCGCTTCTTTGCTGGGGAAATGGTTGTACACCGTGCGCTTGGACACACCTGCGGTGGCGGCGATCTTGTCCATGCTGGTGATCTCGAAACCGTTGGCGCGGAATTCGGCAATCGCCGCTTGAATAATGGCTTCGCGTTTACGGTCGGTGAGGCGCTGTGGAGCAGTCATAGATACGCTTCGGCAAGGAGGAGATGAAATTACACTTGGCAGTTTACTTGCCATGCGCTTTCATGCAACCTAGAAACTACACCGATCAGTGTAATGTTGCGTTAATCCACGCAGCCTAAAAACCAGACAGTTCGGCCTAGGCGTGCAGCTTGGCCATTTATCGTCCCACCGTGGAAAACCGCGAATGACGCGGTTTTCTGGAGTCATTCAGTCATGGCCAATCCAGATTCGCTCCCGGATAAAAATTCCACGCCTGACGCCTCTCGACAGGATCAGGGGCTGTTTCGCAATCATGCGCCGGTGCAGCGCGAAGGTTTTCGTAAAACGCTGCGGATTATATGGAACATGATCTTCCACAAACCGCACAACACCCGTCCCGCCGCTGCCATTCCGGTACAGCCGCTGACCCGTGAAGACCTGCTGGCCGCACCAAACCAAAGTATTTATCGTCTCGGTCACTCGACCTTGCTGCTCAAGATGCAGGATAAATTCTGGATCACTGACCCGGTCTTCGCCGAGCGCGCATCGCCGGTGCAATGGGCTGGCCCGAAACGTTTTCACCAGCCACCGATCAGCATCAGCGAATTACCGCCGATTGAAGCGGTGATTCTGTCCCACAACCACTACGACCACCTCGATTACGAGGCGGTACTCAGGCTGGCCGCCAAAACCAACCTGTTCCTGACCCCGTTGGGCGTCGGCGATACCCTGATCAAGTGGGGCATTGATGCCAACAAAGTTCGTCAGTTCGACTGGTGGCAAGGCACCGAAATCGCCGGCATCCGCTTCATCGCTACGCCGTCGCAGCACTTCTCCGGCCGTGGCCTGTTCGACGGCAACAGCACGCTGTGGGCGTCATGGGTGATGATCGACGCCGACACGCGGATCTTCTTCAGCGGCGACAGCGGTTACTTCGACGGCTTCAAGCGCATCGGCGAACAGTACGGCCCGTTCGACCTGACCCTGATGGAAACCGGTGCTTACAACGTCGAATGGCCACATGTACACATGCAGCCGGAACAAACCCTGCAAGCGCACATCGACCTCAAGGGTCGCTGGCTGTTTCCCATCCACAACGGCACGTTCGATTTGGCGATGCATGCCTGGCATGAACCGTTCGACCGCATCCTGTCACTGGCCTGGGAACGCAGTATTTCGATCACCACCCCGCAAATGGGCGAGGCGTTTAACATCGCTCAGCCGCAGCGTGGGAATGCGTGGTGGTTGGGGGTTGAGGAGGAGCGTGAGGCCATGGTCCAGAATGCGTGATAGGCGTTCGTGTTAAGCGAACACCACTTCAATACGTCCCTCTTTCCGTGAACGGGGGGCCGATTTCACTACGATCTGTACGTCTCGTCCCAAGTGTGAAAGGCATTCCATCATTTTCGCTTCACTGATACCGCGGAATTTTCCTCGCAGCATCTCTGAAAGTTTGGGTTGTGAAAGCCCCAGAATCTCCGAAGCCTGAATTTGGGTGAGATGGCGCGCCTTGATGATCTCGCCGATTTTTGCTGCGAGCTGCGACTTAACCTGCATTTCACTGGCATTGGGCAACTCCAGATCTTGATAGACGTTCCCGCTGCTTTCTTCAATTTCTATCATTTTCTGATCCTTTCGCATGATCCTGAGCGGCTCGAAGTCTATTTCTGATCAGGTCGATGTCGGACCGGGCGGTTTTAACTCCGCTTGTCGACTTCTTCTGAAAACAGTGCAAAACGTAAATGGCACTGCCGAAACGAACTGTGTAAATGGCGCGGTAAGTGTTGGTGTCGAAGTCTTCGATCAACTCTAGGACACCCGCACCTCCGAAACCTTTCGGGGGTTTTGCATCTGGGTACTTCAAGCCACTTTGGGCTAAATCCAGTGCATGACCAAAAACGTCCTGTACCTCAGTGGGCATCTGCTTGAGATCTTTTTTACTACTGCAGACCCACAAGAGCGGCTTCCTTGCACTCATGCGGAATATACCTATATGGGGATAAAAATCAACGTGTACTTTTAATCAGCCATCGCATAACCCCCACGCCCCGCCGATTCCACAGCCATCCCCGCCAAACTCGCACTGCGCCCCGGCGCAAACCCGGGGAAGAACACCAACCCCTGCGCCTCAAACCGATACGCCAGCGCCAGGCGCGCCGCATCGGCGAGCTCTTGCTGCGCCTCGAACCGTTGAATGTCGGCTACCGAAACTTCGGCTTCCCGCGACAACTGCTCCACGCTCCAGCCCAGCATCGCTCGGGCCTGGACGCAGTGAGTCGGGGTGAACTGGAAAAGGGCAATGCGTTCGAGGATATGGTTCATCGCAAGAGAGGCCATGGTGTGCTCCGGGCTCAAGAGTGCTGATTGAAAATACACTGTGTTTTTGTACAGTTGTTTTTGGCCGGGATCAAACGCAATTTTTGATTTGCCTCAATTAGCCGCCTCCAACCAGACGGACGGTGCCTGACCGAGAATGCGCCGAAACATCGTCGAGAACGCTGCCGGGCTCTGGTAGCCAAAATCCAGGGCAATCCGCGTGACCGCTTCACCCGACGCCAGCCGCGCCAATGCCTGTATCACGCAGGCTTGTTGTCGCCATTGACTGAAGCTCAACCCGGTCTGTTGCCGAAACATTCTGTTGAAGGTACGCAAGCTTATGTGTAACTGGTCCGCCCATTCCTTTGGTGATTGATGGGCGTACGGTTGATGCAGAAAGTTCTGACACAGCGCGAGCAGTTTTCCCTCAGTCGGCAAGGGAATGTGTAAGGGCAATGGCGCACTGCGCACCAGTTCATGCAGTAACAGATCGATCAACGCGCCGTCGCGGCCGCTCAGGTCATAGGTCAGCGGCACGTCGACCGCCTCCATCAGCAAATGCCGCATCAGTGGCGACACACTGACCACCTGACAGCGGCCACCCAAGTCCACCGCGCCCGGTTCGATGTACAAACTGCGCGTGCTCACGCCGAGCATCAACACCTCGTGCGCCACCCCCGGCGCAATCCACACCGCGCGCTGCGGCGGCACCACCCAGTTACCGTCATGGGTGCTGACCTGCATCACCCCGGTCGCGCCGTACAACAATTGCGCGCGCCGATGCGTATGAAACGGCAACAGATGACCGTGGGAATAATCCGTACCGATCGCCACCACCGGGCGCGGCGTGTCATCCAGCAGATTAATCGAAACATTGCGCATTGAGGGATCTCAACCATTGGCGTAAACGCAAACATTATTGGCCGGCTTGCTGAGGCAGGCCAAGACCTGCCGCTCTATCGTCGACCGCTCCTCACCAACGGACGACGCCTCCATGCTCTATCTCTTATTGACCCTATTCGGCTGCCTGACCGGCATCACCGCCGTGCTCTTCGGCTTCGGCGGCGGCTTCGTCGTCGTGCCGCTGCTCTACCGCCTGCTCACCGCCAGCCACGGCGCCGATGACCCCGTCGGCCAATCGGCCATGCACATCGCCGTCGCCACCTCGACCTGCGTGATGATCGTCAACGCCCTGATCGCCACCGACAAACACCGCCGCGCCGGCAGCCTGATCCGTCATTATCTGTGGCCGCTGGGAGGGTTTATCGGGGTTGGCGCGGTTATGGGGGCGATTGCGGCAGTGTGGGTCAGTGGCGAAATCATCCGCTATGCCTTCATCGCCTACCTCGGCGTGACCATCATCGACTGCCTGCTCAGACGCGGCTTTCTCACCCGCAACGAAGGCGTCATCCCCCGCCGACTCGGCATTACAGAAATATCCGGCGGCGGTGTAGGCATCGGCGCCATCGCCACGTTCCTCGGTGTAGGAGGCAGCGTCATGACCGTGCCGCTCTTGCGTCGTTGCGGACTGAGCATGTCCCAGGCAACGTCCATGGCCAATCCGTTGAGTGTGCCGGTGGCAATGGCTGGGACGCTGACCTACATGGCGCTGGCCGGGGTCAGCGAGACGGATCTGGGATCATGGTTTATCGGTTACGTAGACTTGCTGGCGTTTGCGGTGCTGACGGTTGGCTCGTTGATAGGGATTAGACAGGCCACGCCGTGGATCGGACGGATTCCGGATCGGGTGCATGCGTGGGTCTATATTGGATTGCTGATTGTCGTGCTGCTGGCTATCTCGATAAAGTGAGCCTTACAGACCGATGAGCAATTGTGAGATATCGGCTCAGAGCGGTGAGAGCGCATTTCAGGCACCGCTCGCCAGCCCTGCAACACCGAATGGGCAGAAGAAATCAAACATGACGACAGAGCATCATTTCCCGTATTTAGCAGAGAACCAGGATGTTGATTTTCAATTGCACCGAGGCTGCCAGTAAGTTTTTCAGCCGGATTCAAAAGGGTAAAACGCTATCGCCCATTGATCCGAAGCCGCCGTCTTCGATCATCGAAGATGACCCGTTGACCGGTGCCGACGAGCAATGGTTGGTGCACGCGATAACCGTGCAACGTAAGCATGTGCTGATCGCCATCCACGTTAAAACCCGTTATTGCATGATCTTTGCCGACGCGAAGAAGGCTGACGCCGAAGGGTTTGTGGCGCGATTTGTCGAGCGTTGGGCCAGCGGGTTGTTGATGCATGCGTTGAAGCACGATCTCCAACAGTGGCTCGATCCCGACTTGATATTGGCGCGGATGACGCAGACCTGTGAGCAGCAAACGTTCTATCGGCGCAGCCACCGCAGTGCGCAAAAGCACATTGATGAAATTGCCTGGATCTTCCAGAGCAAGGCCGCTCAAATCGGTTGTTTACCGCCTGATGAAGACACCGCCAGGGTGTTTGACGAGCAGATGAATGACACGCCCAGAAACAGCAAGGGCGTGAAGACGTATTACTTCCCGGATGAGGAAATGACGCTCCACTGGCTGCGTCATTATTGTTTTCTGGATGACGTTCAACTGCATGCAGCCAAAGCACGCCGCAAGCAAATAATCCTGGAGAACGCGGCCATCAAGCGCGAAGCCTGGTTGCAAGAATACGAGCGACAACACTCGAATACTTAGAATGCACTCGCCATAATCCGCCCCGAACTTACCCGCGCCGGCACTCATCTTCCGGCGCTGTCTCTGCCTCTCTCAAGGATCGATCAATGCTCAAGGGACTGTTGCGTCCGGCAACCTGCGCCGCTGCGCTGTTCACGCTGATTTCCACCGCCCATGCCGACGACGGTCGGCATGTATTTACCGGCACGCTGGGCAAAACGCCCATCGTCGTTGAGTTGAACACGGAACAGCCGGACGAAGTGAGCGGCCGCTATTTCTACGAGAAGTATCACCGCGACCTGGCCCTCAGCGGTTGGCTGCAAGACGGCACGTTGAACCTCGTTGAAGGCGACAACCGCTACGGCGAAGACAAGCCGCTGCCGACCTTGAAGCTGGAAGAAACCGCCAATGGCTGGCAGGGCGAATGGCAAAGTCCGCAGGGCAAAAAACTGCCGGTGAAACTGGCCGAGGCCAGAATGCCTGCGCCGACCTCAACCACTTTGCCCTTCATTGCCTCGCTACCCAAAAGCTCGCCCTACGAGTATTTGCGCCTACAGGGCCTCAAGCTCAAACCCGTGAAGAAAGAAAATTTCATGGGCTATGACCTGCAATGGTGGACGGAGCCTGAGTCGAAAATTTCGCTGTTCAGTGTTGAATCGGGCCTGCCCAAAGATGACCTGCAACGGGTCAATCAGCAGTTGCTCGGGCGCCTCTGGAGTGAAGTCATCAGTTACCACTACTGCCAGTTGCAGGGTGGGGACAACGTCGAATTCATGCAGCAGGCCGAACCGAAGCTGATTTCGCCCGCGCTCGTCAGCCTGAATATTTCAACCAGCTACTACTGCGGGGGCGCGCATCCTGATTTCGGCGATTCGCCGCTCAATATTGATGTGAGCAGCGGGCATTCGCTGTCGCTGGAAGATGTGTTGTGGGTGGGCGAGGGCAAGCCATTGTTGCACGCCGATCGCGACAGCTTGGGCGATCAGCCATTGAGCTCCGCGCAAAGCAGTGCGCACTCAACTTATCAACGTGAAGTGCTCGCGCCGTGGCTGGTCAAACAACTCACCGCGCTGTATCCCGATGAAATGAAGAAGCCGGCAGAGGAGGATGAAAACAGCTGCGACTATACGGACGAAAGTATCTGGGGTTATCCATCCTGGCACTTCACCGCCAAAGGCGTGTACCTGGGCGCCTACTTTGCGCGCGTCGCACGCGCCTGTGATGCGCCCGAGTGGCCAGTGCTGCCGTACTCACTGATCAAAAAACACCCCGGCGCCGTCAAGCTGCAACTGCCCCAAGGCTAGCCGTCACGCCAGACCCGGCGCTTCACGAATGATGAAGTGATCCAGGTTCTCGATATTGGCATTGAAGACTTCGAAAGGCTTTTCGGGGTTCTTCTTGCCCGGCACCTGCTTCAACTCCGGCGTCACGCCATAGAAGAAACAGAACAATGCCTTGTCACTGTCGACCGCCTGCTTGATCTCTTCCAGAAACGCCTTGCGCTTGCGGTAGTTGTCGATCAGCTTCTTGTTCAGATAAACGCTGACTGTGTAAGGCTTCTTCTTGCTGTCCTCAGGCTTCTTCCACCAGACCCTGTCCTCGAAATCGATACGAAAGCTGGCGCCGTCGTGGAAGTCCTCGATCTTCTTGATCCGGCCCCAGTAAATCAGCCCCTTGTTGTCCATCAAGAACTTGATCGGCTTGAAGAATGAACTGTACGGCGCCGTGTGTTCGCCGATCTTCAACGGCATGCGCTTGAGCAAATCCTTGTCGGCGAAGTTCGACACAAAACACTCCACCGGATGCGCAAACACACTGGTCTTGTCCGGCGCCGACTCACGACTCGCTGACTCTTTACCACTCACCGCCACCCGCACCGGATCATCACGCAACACATCCGCCGCCACCGCAGGTGCGGCAGGCTTGCGCACATACTCACGCCGCGTCAGCAACAACTCCGACGGAAAATGCTCCTCCCGCCCGTCATCAGTCTCGCCGTCCGCCGTCTCAATACCAGACGCCGACGCCTTCAAACTCACATATGGACAACCCGCCACATGCTGCGTAGTGGGCAGATTCTTGAAATGCGGCGTGCGCACGTAATTCACATTCTTGGCGTTGAACGTGCCCAACGCGTTGGAAGCCTCGAACGCCGAACGACAGGCATCGTTGGGGCACTGGAAGTGTTCCTTCGCAGAGTCAAACGCCACCGTTTCATCGAAATTGAGATCGCGAACGTCATAGATCGACAACTTGTCGTCGAGGCCGAGGCAGTAGGCGAGATCGAATTTCATGGTGGGGCTCGGATCCTTGAGTGGGGGAGGGGTATTAATAGCGGGAGGTGGCGCGGGTTACCAGTAATGGATCTCGCCACCCAGCATTAACAGAACAGCCATAAAACCGAGATTGCCAAACAGGAAGGGCAGAATCGTAATGACGATTTGAATCACAACCGCGATTTTAAAACCAACGGACAGGCCATAACGCTTCCAGTAAATAACATGCAGCACCATGGTTAGTGCGTTTGCGACCCAGACTGCTCCAACGGCCATGATTTCGTTCTTTTGGCCGATACGTAAGGCCATAAGCAGCAGGCCGAAAAAGAAGATGAGGAATGAGGCGGTCAGGAGTCGGGATTGACCCGGGGTGGTCGAATTTTGGGTTGGTGGCTGCATGTGATGTTCGTCCATGTGCGTGTTCGAGAGTGCTCTCGGTCACGGTAAGCATTGTTCAGCAGCGCACAAAAATTGTGGCGAGGGAGCTTGCTCCCGCTGGGCTGCGAAGCTGCCCCAAACCAGCAAATGCGGTTAGCAAGGTAAGCGGCAATTATTCCTTTTCTAGTCTTCCAACGTTGTCATACAGCCAAGCAGTGAAATCCTCTCGGTCATCCGAATGGTGGCAACGCTGGTGACAGTTGGGACACAGCGCCACGACATTCGAAGGCAGGTCCGATCCTTCTTGCGACATATGCTTAACGTGATGCACTTCCAGGAACGGCTTCCCATCCTTTTGAAATGGAGCGGGTTTGCCACAGCCTTCGCACTTGCCGTTTGCCTGCTGACGAACCCACCCCCTCAATTCTGGGTCACGAAAGTAAGTCTTTCTGGTGGACTCGGTCCAAACAGGATTCTTTATCCCTTTTGGGATGTACAGAAATGGTTGCCGCTCAAATTTGGCTGCCCGTTGTTCCAGCTTTGCTTCGACCGCTGTGGGATTTGAATCCTCAGGAGTAACAACGTTTGAACCATCGAGTGCCTTACGAATGCTGAGCGCAACATTCGCGCCGACATTCTTGGCAGGTTTGTAGCCCTTGATAGGCTCACGGCCCAATTCGACCATGACAGAAGAAATGTTCTGCATCCGAAATTCGATAGAACTCTTGGTTCGGTCAGCCAGTACGCCCTCGCGAAGTACGCGATTCTCGTGTGCCTTGTTGTATGCCTGTTCTTTCTGTTCACACGACCACATACGGAGATAGGCATCGACCGCCGCCTGAATCTCTACGTCACTCCAGTCGCTGTTACTTTTTTCCATAACCATACAGTCGCCGAGGGTTGAAAACCCTCGGACGATACTGAGTGGCCATTACTGCTGTCTACGAAAATTCCTACAAAAAATAGCGACGGATCTCGCATGTGATCCTACAAACGTATCGCTTACCCCATCGAATGCTTCGACGACTGAAACGCCTGAGCGAGCCGCCGCCACCAAGGCTTCGTCGCGGCAGCTTTTCGCGGTATTTGATCGCTCAACAGATAGGGCATGTCCCGCAGCCGAATCCAACCTTCGTTCTGCCAATGCAACAGACTCAGCGACATCTCCGGCCAATCCAACAAACTCAACATCGGCCGATCTGAATGTCCCGAGTGTTCCGCATCACGCAGGGCTGGCACCACCTGATGAGTCAACCACTCACGCAGCAACCGGTTCCCCGGAACGTAGTGATACACCAATAGCGCGTACACACCGGACTCGCTGAGCATCAGTTGTTTTTCGGGTTGCCGGAAATACTCAATCCACAAAACGCGACGCTGATCCTTGTCCAGTTTGTTGACCATGCGTTCGCTCAGATGGACACCCATCAAGCGGCCGATATCGCGCGCGCAGAACCATGGTTGGTTTTCAAGGAGGAGGACGTGGAGAGAGAGGTTGTGGCGGGTGAAGAGTGTGGGGTTGTGTGAGTCAGACATTGCATGCCTCCATAGCTGGAGGCTTGCAGATTATAGAGCGTGTGGGGCCGATTACCTTCGTACGGAAGGAGACATTCTTAGGCATATCCTTTACCTCTGTGTGATGTCAGCTTTCTTAAGGCTGGGTGCCGGGAGCTAAGAAACCCCACACAGAGGGCCGGACATATTCCCCTTTCGGGTCTTGTATTCGCCCACTCCCGGCATAACAGAGTTTTTTGATGCGCACGGGGAAGCCGTAGGCACAAAAAAGCCGCTACTGTCGGGTGCGGACGATCCGCTGTGTGAGGTGTTTCTTAGGCACCAACTGAGAGGTTAGATTTTTTTTACCTCTATCGTCAATAAACTATTTATCACGTGTATTTGAGGCATCCCGTAATCAGAAAGTAGTATCGACGAAGAGATTTTGCGGTGCTACTATTCGGCCACTTTCCAAGGGAGAGAACGGAACCGCCAGATAGGGCCTAGCCCTTATGGCCGCAGAGTTTATCCACAGCTCTGTGGAAGAGGTTGGATAATTATTTTTACTAGGTCGGCTCCGTGGAAAACCCAGGCGAAAGCTTGGGTTTTTTGTTATGGGATAGGGGAAAAATGGACTTAGAACTAAGAATTAAAGAAGCTATAAAGCTCGAAGCGAAAAAGTTAATTGATCGCTATCAGCAATATCACAATACTCTTCATTTAGAACATTCTCGAAAGAAGAGTCGTTTGAAAGACACTCCCCCAAAAATCGTTAAAGTGCCTGAGGCTTGGAGGGAAGGCAATCTTCATAATCCATTTTATGTTCGCAGGAAAGCGTCAAGTATAGCGAAGTCGATTGCGAAAAAAATACGTGAAAATACTTATGAGCCTAATTCTCCATTTGTGCAGGAAATAGACAAGAGTGGTGGTGGGAAGCGGAAGATTTCTGTTTTCCAGGTTCCTGATGCCGCGATGTCGAGACTTTTTTACTCGGGACTTCTACAGAAAAATAAGCATCGATTTAGCTCCTATTCATATGCGTACAGAGACGACCGCAACGTCCATTTTGCAATTCAGGATATAGCTGTTGATTTAAAATCCTTGTCAAGAGTGTTTGTGGCGGAATTTGATTTTTCTGATTTTTTTGGATCAATTAATCATGAGTATTTGCTCGAGCAACTTAAGTGCAACGGGTTTATGGTCAGTGCAGATGACCTCCAAGTAATTAAGGCATTCCTGCGTTCGCATGGGGGAGTTGGGATCCCACAAGGAACGTCAATTTCGTTATTCCTTGCAAATTTAGTGTGTTGGGCGCTGGACAAAAAGTTAGAGCGCTGCGGCGTGAAGTTTGCGCGTTATGCTGATGATACGATCGTTTGGTCCCAAGATTATGCGAAAATTTGCGAAGCGTTTGAGTGTTTTGACGAATTCTCTAGAGTCGCAAATATTAAAATTAATACTGCTAAGTCAGCAGGAATAAATCTTTTGAAAAGAAAAGGTTTGCCCGCGGAGATGTCATCTAAGGAAAAAATTGATTTTCTCGGTTATTCATTGTCGCTTGGAAGTGTTTCTATAAAAGAAAGTGCTGTCGCTAAGCTTAAGGCTCAAATTGCCTATATATTGTCAAAGCACTTGCTGCAGCCACTCAAGGCGCGACCGCTCAGGGCGTTAATAATACCGGCGAACAATCGAGATAAGGCGTTGCTCAGTGCGATGGCTGAAATTCGAAGATATTTATATGGAGGATTAACTTCAGAGCAGATTCTAAATTATCTTAATGGTCGTACCAGGCGTATTTATTTTAAGGGGTTGATGAGTTATTATCCGCTTGTTTCGGACGTTGATCAGTTAAAAATGCTTGATGGTTGGCTGCTTTCAGCAGTGCACCGGGCAGTAAGAGCTAGAAGTAAGCTTTTGTCGAGTCACGGATTTAATCGTAGTCATTCTTTTCCATTTAATGTTTCTAGAGGTACGTTGCTCATGAAATACAGGAGTCAGGGGGTATATGGTAGGGCTACTTATGATGTTCCTAGTCTATCATTGCTTCATCGCGCCCTTACTCAGGCTTTGAGGGAAACAGGGATAGAGAAAGTTATGAATATAAGGTCTTTGAATTATATGTATTAGATTTTTGGTGGGCATAAAAAATCCGCCTTCCGGCGGATTTTTTAGTCTATTACATCAATCCCAGCTCAACGCCCCACCAGTCTGATACTCAATAACTCTCGTCTCAAAGAAATTCTTCTCTTTCTTCAAGTCCATAATCTCGCTCATCCAAGGGAACGGGTTAGTGGTCCCTGGATATTCCTCTTTAAGGCCGATCTGCGACAAACGACGGTTAGCGATGAACTTCAGGTAGTCCTCCATCATCGCCGCGTTCATGCCCAGTACGCCGCGAGGCATGGTGTCGCGTGCGTATTCGATCTCCAACTGCGTACCCTGCAGAATCATCTGGGTCGCTTCTTCTTTCATCTCGGCATCCCACAGGTGTGGGTTTTCGATTTTGATCTGGTTGATCACGTCGATGCCGAAGTTCAGGTGCATGGATTCGTCGCGCAGGATGTATTGGAACTGCTCGGCGACGCCGGTCATTTTGTTGCGGCGGCCCATGGA
>NZ_JBIUWN010000065.1:0-31450 GCF_044743485.1 Pseudomonas sp. NPDC087614
GTGAATAGTACGGCACGACCAGTCTCTTTCCGCCCCCGATATGCTTTTTTTGGAAAAACCGGAGAGGCGACAACTATCCTGACACCGGGGGATACAAGCACAGCTAAGTGGCTTCATTGGGGCATGGCGCTAATTTGGATTTTTGCTTGGTGCGTAGGAATTCTCGCAACCCAATGGCGCGATGAACTCAACGCACATCATGAGTTGACCTTCCTGCATAAAGCAGTAGCCAGTACGATTATCATCCTGGTTGTCGTGAGACTTGGTTGGCGTTTGGCTAACCCTGCCCCAGCATTACCAGAAACCATGAGTCCGCTGATGAAGCGTGGCGCCTTTATAGGCCACGTCCTGCTTTACGTGATTGCTCTGATTGGCCTGCCGCTGTCGGGTTGGTACTGGAGCTCAGTTGCCGGCAAACCAATTATGGTAGCCAGTCTTTTTGCGCTGCCAGCACTTGTTGCTCCGGACCAAGGCCTTTATGATTTGGCCAAAGCGATCCACACCTATACCGCTTGGTTTTGCGGAGCTTTGGTGGGTGGACATGCCCTCATCGCACTCAAGCATCACTTCATAGAACGAGACGACGTGCTCAAAGGCATGTTGCCCAGCACGAGAAAAGCATAAAAGAGTGATCGCGTCCGCTAAAAATAGGCGGACGCAATTGCCCTTAATGCTGGAGTTCGGAAGTCTAATCCTGCGTAGCCATTTGCTAAGCAAGCACGCCTGCTCCAGCCTGGTGGTAACAAGGGGAGCCGACAGTCAAACGATACCGAGCAACCTGCTCGCATATCAGTTGATATTTGGCGAAATCACGCAAGCGACTTGGCTAAACACTTACGCCTCTGCGGCACGTCAAGGGTGTAGGCATACCTATAGAGTCAGAGTCTTAGCTTGTGGCAGATGACCACACGCCATCGACCAAACGATTTATGCCCAAGGGATTCGCGTTTTTTAGCGCGTCGGGCAATAGAGCATCTGGATAATTCTGATAACACACTGGTCTCAGGAATCGATCTATGGCGGCCGTCCCTACTGAGGTTCCCCGAGCATCTGATGTAGCAGGGAATGGCCCGCCATGCACCATCGCATCGCATACCTCGACTCCCGTAGGATAGCCGTTAACAAGAATACGCCCCACCTTCTCTTCGAGCATTGGCACCAACCACTCATGCTCTGACAGGTCAGAACCTTCGGCGATCAGGGTGGCTGTTAGTTGCCCCCGAATCGCTTTTAAGACAGATCGCAGCTCATGAGTATTTGCGGCTTCCACCAATATAGTGGTCGGCCCAAATACCTCTTCCTGAAGTAAGGAATCGCCGTCTATCAACAGCGTCGCATCGGCCTTGAAAAGTTGGGCTTCAGCCACACCGGCGGTTTGAGGTCTACCAGCAAGATGCGTGACTCCTGAGTGGGCGTGCAGCTTATGGACGCCTTGGCTATAGCTGCTTAATCCTCCAGCGTTAAGCATGGTCTGGGCGGGAGCTTGGCTAAGCCGATGTACTAAATACTCAATGAAGCGCGAGAACTCTGGCGATTTCAAACCGATAACCAAACCAGGATTAGTGCAGAACTGCCCTGCCCCCAGCGTCACTGAATCACCAAGCTCATTGGCGATTGCTGCGCCACGGACCTTAAGTGCCTCAGGGAGTACGAACACAGGGTTGATGCTGGACATCTCGGCGAACACCGGAATAGGCTGGGCACGTTCAGAGGCAATCTTGCAGAGTGCGGTACCACCTGACAGTGAGCCGGTAAATCCCACTGCTTGAACAGCCGGGTGCTTAACCAGGGCTTCTCCGACCCTTGAGCCGAAAATCATATTGAAAACGCCCAGGGGCATTCCCGTGCGCTTTGCAGCACGGTCGATCGCGCAACCCACAAGATCGGCGGTGGCCATATGTCCACTGTGAGCTTTTACGATTACCGGGCAACCTGCTGCTAATGCCGCGGCCGTATCTCCACCGGCTGTTGAAAATGCCAGCGGAAAGTTACTTGCTCCAAATACCGCAACGGGCCCGACCCCAATTCGGTATTGCCGAAGGTCAACTCGAGGGGCCGGCTTACGTTCTGGCAAGGCGTGATCGATACGAGCGCCGAGGTAGTCGCCTCTACCTAAAAGCTTCGCGAACATCCGCATTTGATTGCTCGTACGGGCTCGCTCGCCTTGGATTCGCGCTGCTGGCAATGCTGTTTCCCGGCTCACGAGGGAGATGAAGTCGTCGCCCAGCAAATCGAGCTCTTGTGCGATTGCTTCCAAAAACTCGGCCCTTCGAGATGGCAACAGGTTTCGAAAAATCGGAAAGGCGTCCTGTGCTGCACGTGCCGCTTCGTCCACCTCTTCAGGTGTTGCCTGGAAGAAAACGTAATCCAATTCCTGGCCGGTAGCGGCTTCGATACTGCGTAATGAAGCAGCACCTTTACCACTCCGACTTCCTGCGATGAAATTCTTACCAAGGATATGCTGCATACGATCGATTCCCTCACTGCCTCTAGCGACAGCTATTAAGCGTTAGGTCTGCGAAAAGCCGATAAAAGGGGCGCATCACACCCCCTTCAAAATCAGACTGTACCCAAGACTTTCGCCAAGGCATCCTGAAGTTGGGTAATCGCGTCCTCAACGCTCCAAACTGCCTCCGATTGGCGCCATGCAATGTAGCCATCAGGGCGAACCAGGATCGCTCCAGCCTCGTTAATCTCACGTATGCGCTGCCAATCGAAATAAGCGTCAGCAGTATCCTTTTCACCTGTCACGACTGTGCGTAGATAGGGAAGATTGAGTTCCTTCACCGCGCAGACCCAGGCCTGACCTGAAAGACCGGTGACCAGAGAGAATTTGCCCCTACCTGTAACATCGAGCGTTGACGTTCTCAGTCCGTTTTTATCGACGAGCCAAGCATGGGGAATCTTCGCACCAGGTCGGGTAGTCGCCTGTAGGAAGAGTTGCTTATCTTGAGCCCAAACTTCCTCGCCCGCGGCCTCGTCAACAACAACTGCATTGGACTCATAGCGCTGATTGAGCTCTACGCCCTGAGCGTTGAACTCGAAATCTTTGAGCTCGAGAGCCTTCTGAAGAAGCTCGCGTGTTTTCGCGCCTTCTGCAGTCGGTTCGCGCATACGCTTCAGCAACTTGTCGACGGTATCCACACCCTGGTTCATTTTGAAGCATTCTTTGAAAGGCCCGTAATCCACTCGTGATTGGTTGGCCCGCGTAACGATTTGTTTTCCGACGGGCTGACGCTCGAGGGAGTAGGAGTCCAGCAGGGATTGATTCGCATAGCCCTTGATAACGTAAGCCAGCTTCCAAGCAAGATTGAAGCCGTCCTGTACCGAAGTATTCGAACCCAAGCCGCTTGATGGCGGATGACGATGCACGGCATCACCGCCGCAATGCACCCGCCCGTTGGAGTAGTAAGAGGCGTATGCCTGATTAACGTACCAGGTACTGTTCCTGACTATCTCTACTTCGAGTTCAGGATCGCCCACAAGAGTACGAATACGCTGCAAAACATGTTCTGGTGAGAAATCAGGTTCGCCCTTCGCCATGTCGAAGCCCCAACCGGCGATCCACTGATTCCAAGGCTTGACCGCGCGAAGCAGGCCCATGCCAATCTCACCAAAGCCAGCAACAGGATTCGCAATCCACTGCAGCACACTCGGGCGGTGGGCAACGTAGCGGCTTAGATCAGCGTTAAAAACGACATAGGCAGTACCTGCCCGAGCCATTTCCCCTTCGATCGGCAGGCCAATTTGCTCGACTATCTTCGAGCGCGCACCATCTGCCCCAACCAGGTAACGTACACGCATCGTGTACTCGCGCTCTGTGAGCAGGTCTTTAAGGGTGACAGTAACGCCGTCCGCATCCTGGATGTGATTGAGGTACTCGGTGTTAAACGAGAATTGCGCGCCACGCTCAGCAGCGTGCTGAACCAAAATAGGCTCCATGAGCGGCTGGACGATATCAGCCATTGGGCATGGACTGCCTTTGATGTAATCGCCTTTGCGTGCATCACCTGACCCCCAGGATCTCATCCGGGCGATTTCCTCACCAGCCAAACTGGTGGTGATCAGAGCATCTCCCATTTGCTCCCAAGGCGTTGCGTGTTTCTTCACTACATCTTCAACACCCAGGTCACGGAAGACCTCCATGGCGCGCTGATTTGTAATGTGCGCACGAGGGGAGTTGGCAAGGTAATTGAACATGGTGACAACTCGTACTCTTACTCCATATGTGGCGAGAGCGAGTGCCGTGGTAGCGCCGGCAGGCCCTGTACCCACAACCAAAACGTCAGTATCGAAGTGCTGGGAATTGTTCATTATTGTTGTCTCCATTACGACAGGCTTGTAGTTATTGTCTGATAGAGCATCTGGCCCATCCTAGAATCAGCTTCAGGATGGGCCGCGATCACTCTGCACCCTGATAACTGGAATGCTAGCATGCTAGTTATCAGCGGTAAATCAGATTTAATTAGCCGGGCATCTGAGTTTTTAGTGAGTGAATAGCTTCTGCGTTCGGGGCCTGCGTCGCCAGTGCCTTACGATTTTTCACCGCCGACAGATAGCAAAGGGATACGGCCGCCACCACTATCCCTGGCGCACAGGAGAGCATCACTCCAGCAGTGCCAGTGCCAAGTGCAAGCATTTTACCGGCGACCAATGGGCCGCTCATTGCGCCTAGCCTGCCGATTGCCACGGCGGTGCCAACTCCGGTAGCCCTGCCCCGCGCGGGATAGAATAAGGGCGCCAGGGCATACAACACACTTTGGCCCCCCGTGGTAAAAATACCCGCAAGAAAACCAGCAACAAGCATTCCGAGCAATGTAGTCGATACGTACAGACCCATTAGCGCTACGAGAATGCCTATGTAGATAATGATTGACATTACCCAAGTCGGCACCCTATCCATCAGCACCCCGAGCATCAGCGTGCCGATTGTGGCCCCAAGCTGCATCGTGAGGACAACCCAACTCGCATTTTTGCCCGAAAACCCCTGAGCGACCAAAAGGCTCGGCAGCCAGTTGATCAAGATGTAAGTCACCATCAACGTAAAGAAGAAGCTCGCCCACAGCAGTAACGTAGGCTTAGCATTGCCCTCTGCAAACAGTAGCGTCGAGACCGGTAACGTGTCCGGCATCGCTCCAGAAAAAGCTTTTGATTCAGGAAGGAAAACGCCTAGTAATGGCACGATCAGCAGAGGAACGATACCGCCGACATAGAAGACCAATTGCCACCCCAGGCCGAAATCGTTAACGCCGATTAGCGCGGCTCCGGCTGCACCCAACGGTACGCCGCAATACATCATGCTTACTGCAGTGCCACGAAACTTGGGGCCCGCGACCTCTGAGGTCAATGCGATGAGGTTGGGCAGAGAAGCCCCTAGACCCGCACCGGTGAGGAACCGCGCCGCAATGAGCGAGTTGTAGTCCCACGCCTGCGCTGTCACCAGAGAAAAAACGCCAAATAGGGCAACAGAGGCCATGAGCACATACTTGCGCCCATAACGATCAGCTAACCTTCCACCCAGAAAAGCACCTGGCAGCATTCCCAGCACACCCGCACTGAAAACCCAGCCCATATGGAGTTTATCTATACCGAATGCAGACATCATTCCCTGGGCTGCAATCCCCGGAGCCTGAAGATCCAAACCCTCCATCAGAGCTACCATGAAGCACAGTGTGATAGTGATAACGAGCCCGCCACGGGCTGTGTTATTCGGTAGATTAGACATCACCTGCTCCCCGGTGTGGCGTCGCCAGTACAGCTGTTTTTACGAGGCAGAGATGCGGTCGGAATGAAACACGTTGACGGTCTTTATCAACAATGAATGGTTGGCAGGCGTTCATATCAGTAACCCAATTGTTATTGTTGTCATTGAGCAAAAGGCCGCTTTGAAAGCGGCCAATTCTTAACGTTTCAAGAGATCCAGAGCGACATCGACAATCATGTCTTCTTGACCACCGACCATACGGCGCTTGCCAAGCTCGACGAGGATGTCGATGGTCTTCAAACCATACTTTGCAGCTGCCACCTCGGCGTGTCGCAGGAAGCTGGAATAGACTCCGGCGTAGCCCAGAGCCAAGGTCTCACGGTCTACACGTACTGGTCGGTCTTGTAGAGGGCGGACGATATCGTCTGCAGCATCCATCAAGGTGTAAAGATCAGTGCCATGGTTCCAGCCCAATCGCTCAGCTGCAGCGATAAAAACTTCTAACGGCGCGTTGCCTGCGCCTGCACCCATACCAGCAAGACTGGCGTCGACACGGTCGCACCCCTCTTCCACTGCGGTAATGGAGTTAGCTACGCCCAGTGAGAGGTTATGGTGAGCATGCATCCCGGTGTGAGTCTCGGGCTTGAGCACTGCTTTGAAAGCACGGAACCGATCGCGGATATCCTGCATATTCATGGCACCGCCGGAATCAGCCATGTAAACGCATGTCGCACCGTAGCTTTCCATCAGCTTTGCCTGCTCGGCCAATTTTTCCGGCTCGATCATGTGGCTCATCATAAGGAACCCAACGGTATCCATCCCTAGCTCACGCGCAAACTCGATATGCTGCTTGGATACATCCGCTTCGGTGCAATGGGTGGCCACGCGAACGACACGAGCGCCAGCGTTGTAGGCTGCTTTGAGATCATGGACAGTCCCGATGCCTGGTAGTAACAGGGTCGCAATCTTCGCGTGGTTGATGACGTCAGCTGCAGCCTCGATCCACTCAAGATCGGTGTGCGCCGCAAAACCATAGTTAAAGCTTGAGCCCTGAAGACCATCACCGTGCGCCACCTCGATGGAGTCGACCCTGGCTTTATCCAGCGCCCGGGCAATGTCCTGAACATTCTGGATGCTGTACTGATGACGAATCGCATGACTGCCGTCGCGCAGAGTAACGTCAGATATGTAGAGTTTTTTATTCAGATCGATGCTCATTGAATATTCCTCAGACGCTCGTCATTGAATGGGCCATGCGCTCTGCAGTTGCCAACGCGGCGGATGTCATGATGTCGAGGTTGCCCGCGTAGGAGGGCAGGTAATGCGCAGCGCCTTCGACTTCCAGAAAAATGGAAATCTTGAGGCCGTGAAATTTTCCTAGCCCAGGAATGTTCAACGGCGCCTGTTCCGAAATCTCATCGAACTGAACCTTCTGCTTCAAGCGATAGCCGGGAACGTATGCTTGTACCGCAGCGACCATCTCCTCAACCGACGCTTCGATCTGGGCTTTATCCGCGGCCTCCGAGAGAACGAACACTGTATCTCGCATCATCAAAGGCGGCTCTGCCGGGTTCATTACGATGATGGCCTTGCCGCGAGCGGCCCCACCGACAGCCTCGATAGCTTGAGAGGTGGTTTCAGTGAACTCATCAATGTTCGCACGCGTACCCGGCCCTGCGGACTTGCTAGCGATAGATGCGACGATCTCGGCGTAGTGAACCTTTGCCACTCGCGATACCGCCGCGACCATCGGGATGGTCGCCTGACCACCGCATGTCACCATGTTGACGTTGAGCGCATTGAGGTTCTGTTCAAGGTTCACTACGGGAATGCAATAGGGCCCGATGGCGGCAGGCGTCAGGTCGATCAAACGGATACCTGGCTTGATGCTACGCAGGAAAGCATCGTTCTTCACGTGAGCACCGGCACTCGTCGCATCAAAGACAAAGTCGATCTCGGAAAATATCGGAAGCTTAGTCAGGCCCTCTACGCCCTCGTGCGTAATGGCGACGCCTAGACGTGCCGCTCGAGCGAGGCCGTCAGAATTAGGGTCGATACCTACCATAGCGCCCATTTCCAGGTACTTCGCATTACGCATGATCTTAATCATCAGATCCGTGCCGATGTTGCCGGAGCCGACAATGGCTACTTTGAGCTTTTTCATGTTTTTTGCTCTCTCAGGTGCGCAATCAACCAGCGCTGAATTCCACCGCGACTTTTCCGATGCCGCTAATCGTTGCTTCAAACCGATCACCGGCAGCCACTTGCACCATCGGCCCTAGCGCGCCCGTAAGAATGATGTCGCCTGCTTTCAAAGGCTCACCAAGTTGAGCCATAGTGCGAGCTAGCCATACCGCAGCATTCAAAGGATGTCCGAGACATTGCGCGCCGCTACCTACTGAAACTGACTCACCATTTCGAGTCATTTCCATTTCTGCTTCACGCAAATCCAAACCGTCTAATCGCCGTGCTGGGCCGCCCAATACGAAACATCCACTTGAAGCATTGTCAGCCACCGTGTCGACAAAACGGATATTCCAGCCTTGAATACGACTACCTACAATTTCGAGCGCAGGAAGCACCCACCCGGTAGCGGCCAGGACATCCGCAAATGTGGTATCCACTCGAGGCAGGTCAGACTCCAAAACCAGAGCGATCTCAGCTTCAATTTTTGGTTGCAGTAGGCTTGCGTAGGGAACGACTTCGTTATCGCCATAACACATGTCGGCGAACAACGTGCCAAAGTCGGGTTGATCGACCCCGAGCTGGGCCTGAACCTGTTTATTTGTTAAGCCTATCTTGCGACCGATGACCCGCCGACCAGCTGCACTGGCGTGGGCCACGTTCAATCGCTGAATGGCGTACGCCGCTTCCCGGTTATCAAGACCAATCTGATCACGTAGAGGCTCAATTGCCTCACCACTGCTTTCAGCCTGGCGCAAGGCTCCCGCTAATTGCTCTAAAGTCTGCTGGGTCACATTCATAAGACACCTCGTAATTGCGCGCTGTACGAATCACCCGATGCTGTGCGTGTGGGACATCGGGGTGTTGGGTGTCGGGACTGAAGGAACCATAGTCACCGACACCAGGTAAGCGATTAATGGGTGAGGAAGTCCAAAACCATGCGGTTGAACTTGTCAGCATGCTCCCACTGCGCCCAGTGCCCGCAGTTGTTGAAAACGTGCAATTCGGAGTTCGAAATACCAGCAATCAAGCGCAGTCCGGTATCCATCGGGACGAAGCGATCGTTACGCCCCCAAATGACGAAGGTCTCGGCTTTGATTTCGCCAAGGCGATGGCCGAAGTCTGGAAATTGCTTAGGGTTTGCATCGATACTTTTGACAAAGTTATCCAAGTGCTCGCGCTGGCTCAGCATATTATCCAGGCGGCCTTGGAATAGTTCGTCAGTCAGCGCACTGCTGTCGTAGACGAACACCTTCATCATTTTTTTGAGGTTCTCGATATTGGGCTCGCGGTAGACACTCTGGATCAGCTTGATGCCCTCTGTGGGCATTGGCACGAAGGAACTCGCTCCACCAGTACCACCGCCCATCAAGACCAACTTGCCCACCCGCTCAGGGTTGTCCAACGCAAAAGCGACTGCTGTGTGGCCACCCATCGAATTGCCTACCAGGTGGACGCGGTCAAGCCCAAGTGCGTTGACGAACCCTTTGAGCGCAGCAGCATTAAGATGGGAGCGTGAGCCAGTGCAGACCACGGGATCGCTTTTGCTCCAGCCCGGGCAGTCCATCAAAATGACGCGAAAACCTGCGTCAACAAACGTTTCGATGTTGCGATTGAAATTTGCCCAACCGCTGGCGCCAGGGCCCGAGCCGTGGAGCATGATGATTGTTTCAGCCCCGTCACCAGCATCGTTATAGTGCAGTTGAAACTCATGTTCGCCCTCTTTGACGCGAACCAGTTTGCTGGTGTTTTCATTGGTGAAGGTTTGCTTGGCAGACGTCATCTCTTCTTCCTCATATGATCAGGAGATGGGCTCTTGCGATAAGACGCAGGAGAGGAAAAAACTCAAATTCGCTCAATCCGCGATTGGACGAGCGCTCAAAGCACCGAAGCCCGCAATCCACTCTGGGATCGGTCGGTAATAGCGGTTACTCGTTTGATAAGAGCCATAAGCCGTCATGGCGGCGAATGCAGCCACCCAGGCTTTGACCTCGTGTGTGGATTTGCCCGCTATGGCTGACAGCTCGTCATCGCCGATGCTATCCAGCTCACGCAAATCGCCGGCTTGAAGGATGTCGAGAAAGTAGCGATCCCATGTCGGATTTAGCGGATGCAGGGAATTCTGATCATCAATAAACAGCAAAGCCGCGTTGATAACCCGCTGCGTGCGAGCCTCCCGCTCATCTGGCGGCAGGTCCCTGCCTCCACCTAACAAACGCTCTCGTAGGTGAGAGTTTGCAGTTGCCAGCTCAGGTACCGGGGGCTGATGGGACAAACCGCCAGATCCCAGAAACAGAACACGCTTGTCGGTTTTGGCGGCATAAGCGCCCACTGCTTCACCGAACATTCGAACCCGCTGAAAACTCGGCATGGGGCGCGCAAGGCAATTGATGAAAATCGGAATAGTGGGATACCGATCTAAGCCACCTAGCAGAAAATCGAGTGGTTGGGCGAAACCGTGATCGACCTGCATGCGATAAGAAACTGCAGCATCTACACCCGCAGCTAACACCGCAAAAGCGAGTTCCTCAGCTTCCCGAGCTGGCACTGAGATGACACCCGCAGCAGATCCAAAATCGCCAATGGCTTCGGCAGCAGTACCGATGCAGAAGGACGGCATGATGTCGTAAAAGAAACCGTTGTAATGGTCAGGAGCAAACAGGATTACAAGTTCAGGATCGAAAGCTTCGATCTGCTGACGGGCGGAATTAATCTCGGCATTAATTTCTGCCAGAACATCGGGGGAAGGGTCGACTAAGCCGACCAGAGGTGTGTGTGACAGACAGTGGAGGAAAACGCTCATAGCCATGCACCTTGTCATGCGCTAAAAAACCCGAAGGTTTTCGGCACACTAACGACGGCCCAAGTCGAATGCAGTGAAGGCTGCATCGATACCCTAAAAAGGGCGAGTAGCGCTCGTCGTCATGCGTACGCTTTTGTTGTTGGTGAAATCATCATGCCCTCTCGCATACTAGCATGCAAGCACAATATTCACCTGGGGCGCTGGCATTTTCTCGTCCACGATTGTTCTGGAATCCCTGCGGCCGATGCGGAATCGGCCGCAGGGAGCGGCACTTACGCTTGCGGGTTTATAACGAAATTAGTGAATCCACCATGTCGCCCGGCGATGGAATCCAGAGCTTCGTTGATGCGACTCAGCCCAAAACCAGTCGTCTCAAATACCGACAGATCGAGAACGCCTCGCTCCGCCATGTCAGCGAGATCCTGCCCCTGGCCAGCTGTGAACCAATTAGAACCCAGCCACTGAACCTGGGCTGCCATGAGCTTGAACAGATTCATCGGAACCAACTCAGACACACCACCCACATGCACTGCCTGAGCACCACGATGCAAGCAATCGATCGCATCAGTGACTGCGCTTGCGGGCGCTCCCGGCCCCAGGGTGTCGACAACAAGATCAACCCCCGCTCCATTGGTATTAGAAAAGGCCCACTCTGACAAGGAGTTGCCATCAGACGTGGAGAATGTTTCGATTCGCAGAGGGGCTAACTGGCGAACTTGCTCCAGAAGCGCCTTATCCCTGGCGACTGCGAAAATACGAGTGACACCAAGTGCTAGCGCCAATAGCACAGCACCCAAACCAAGAGTCCCGCTTGCACCGTTGACCAACACAGTCATTCCAGGGCCCGCGTTACCACGCTTAAGAGCAGCGTATGCCGTTCCCAGATACCCGAACCGCGCAGCCTGATCGAACGTTACATTGTCCGGCAGCTTCACAAGGCTATATTGAGGAGCCGTCATAAACTGCGAGAAGCCACCGTAGGGGTAATGCTTCAAAAGATCATTCGCTTCCGGCGAAAAACCGAAATAGCCCGAGTAGCCGAAGCGCTCGCAGCTCAGGGGATCACCCTTGCGGCAGCAGCGGCACGTGCCACAGAACCGGGCCGGATTTACATAGACCCTGTCGCCCTCTTTAAAGTTGAAAACGCGCTTTCCGACCCCGACAACGGTACCGGCAGGGTCCAAACCGAAAATGGCAGGTAACTTCGGCAGCGGCAGATCTGGAAACCAGGTTGGATAGTTCTTGATCACGTTCCCAAGGTTGGGCACGACACCACACGACTCTACTCGTACAAGCACTTCATCGCTGTCAGGAGTAGGAATATCGATTTCGTCCACACTCATCGGGGAACCGATATCGTGAAGCCGAGCGGCACGCATTTTATTAGTCATTTGAATTCTCCATTTTGTTATTGATAGCGGAGTTATTTTTTACTCATGCTGCACGCTGACACGGATCACTTTCGCGTCGCGTTGTACAACCCTTCAATTACGTTTACGTTGGCACGTGCACCATCTTGAGCGGCGGCCATCCTGATACGTCTAGCCTCTTCCTGGCCTTCTGGAGGCAGCCAGTTGCGGTCATGCCCCCAGAAACTGGGCCCGTGGACAACTTCATAGGGCTCCCACGTTTCGGGATCAATAACCAGCCCGCCCCAACCGCACTCAACCAGAAACCCGGATGGGCTCTTTGCATAGAATGAAACCACCTGATCGTTCGTATGCCTTCCCAACGTCGTTGCAATTCGCCCTTCATCCACCAACGCCAAGTCGTAGGCCTGTCCGACGTCATCAAGACTTAACGTCTCAAACATGAGGTGGTGGATACCAACCTTGCCCGTTTCCAGAATTGCCAGACTATGGTGACGTTGGTTTAGATGCAGGAAGATCGCCTTGAACGGTCGCTCGAAATAGTCACTCAGATGAAAACCCAAAAGGTCACGGTAAAACGGCAAAATATCCTTGGCGCTTGGTACGGTGAGGACCACATGGCCAATGCCCATGTCCCCAGTCCGGAAACCTTGCATCGTACGTCCTGGAATGAAGGGCGTTCCTGCCTCAGCCAATCCGTGATAGACCTCAATGCGATTGCCAATGGGATCTGAAAAAACAATCAAGTCCCGAACCTGCCTTTGCTCACAAAGGGAGCGCGACCCGCGATTGACGCGTACCTGTGCCTGTTCCAAACGCATAGCGAATTGGTCCAGAGCCGCAGCGTCGGCAACCTCCCATCCCATGAAGCCAAGGCCGTTGCGGTTCGCTTCGTTGACTGTCAAACGTTGTTTACGGTCATCCATCCTGAAGGACATACCATCACTCACCGTTTCGGTAAGCTGAAGCCCAAGAAAGCGAGAGCCGTAATCCTTCCAACCAGAGGAGTCGGTAGTATCGACTCCCAAATAACCCAGAGCTTTAAGCATCATTTCTGCATTTCCTCTGTCGTCGCTGTTGCATTTACCGCTATAGCGAGTCGCCTCGTTTAGAAATGAGATGGGGAAAATGCAGTGGGTAGCAGGATTTTGCTTTCTTGCTTCTGCATCACGCTAATGGTCGATTTGGATGGATCCGTCCACTCTGGATCAGACCAGAGCGCCTTACGACGGGCTTCACGATCAGCATAATTTTCGTACGCCCAGAGCTGAACGATTTGATTGAGCTCACCCGTGTCAGTCGTGTAGTAGCCAACCAGATTACCTAGATGTTTTTTCTGAATCGGGAAGCGCTCTTTCTCAAAAAACGGCAACCATTCACGAAGTTTTCCAGGCAGAAGCGTGTAGGTCCGCATTTCTACGATCATTGGTTAGATCCTTATTGTAATTAGGTGATGTGATTAACTTTCACGATCCCGGCATCTCGCATCGCAGATGCGAGAACCGGCCTTGCCTTTTCAGAAAGAGGAACCAGCGGTAGTCGGCAGTGGGGCTTGATTAGCCCTAGCTCCCCCAGGGCCCATTTCGTCGGCGATGGGCTGCTCTCAATAAACAGTGCTTGGTGAAGAGGCATCAGTTGCAAGTTCAGCGCCGACGCTGCTTTAGCCTCTCCTGCCAATGCGCGCTCACAGAGCTGAGCCATTAGACGGGGGGCAACGTTCGCAGTAACGCTTATCGTCCCCTCCCCTCCAAGCAGCATTAGCGCCGCAGCTGTAGGGTCATCACCTGAATACAAGCTAAAGCCGCTAGGTCTATAGCGAAGAATTTCAGAAGCCCTCTCGATACTGCCGGTAGCATCCTTGATACCAATAATGCTTGGCTCACATGCAAGCTTCAGGGTTAGCTCAAGCCCAATATCTACCCCGGTTCGCGCAGGGACGTTGTAGAGCACGATAGGAAGGTCTACCGCCTGAGCGACGGCTCGAAAATGTTGAAACATGCCTTCCTGCGTAGGACGAACGTAGTAAGGAGCTACATGTAGCGCAGCGTCCGCACCAATTTTCTTAGCGAGCGCCGTCAACTCAATAGCTTCGCTAGTTGAGTTCGCGCCTGCCCCTGCGATAACAGGTACGCGACTAGCCACCTGGCGAACCGCGAAGGCACATACGTCAATGTGCTCCTCGACGGAAAGCATGGCGGACTCGCCGGTAGTGCCCACGACGCAAAGGCCATGTGTTCCTTCGGCGATATGCCATTCGATAAGCCGCGCGAGGGAATCGTAGTCGACGCCTCCGTTCTCAAGCATGGGTGTAACAACAGCAACGATACTGCCTGCCAGGCTAACCATCACATACCTCTTCAGAACTGAATTGCACTGCAATCCGTCAAGTACACTTAGAGCTGCGGGGCGCCATATGCCCCGTTCCAAACGGGTGAAATCACCAACTCGTTAACACAGACATGGCGCGGCATATTGGCGACAAACCTAACGGCAGCGGCGATATCCTCAGGTTTGAGCATCTTCGACAAAGCGGCCTCGGTGGGTGGCACTTTGCGGCGCGACATGGCAGGTGTTGCGACCTCCGCAGGAGACAGCGCACAGGCTCGGATACCGTGTTGGTATTCAGAAGCATTGAGGCTTGTAGTCAATGCGATCACCGCGGCCTTGGCCGCGCTATAGGACGGCCCTGGCTTAGCCGATACAAACCGACCAGCCCAAGAGGCGATGTTGATTACCAACCCGCTCTTAAGTGCTCGCATCGATGGGAGCACCGCGTCGATCGTGTAGTAGACGCCGTTCAAATTGATCTGCGTGACCTGATCGAAATCTGAACTGGAGAGTTCTCCCCATGCGCGAGCCGCCACGTTCATCCCAGCATTCGCCACTAGGATACTTACCGGCCCGTAGTCAGATTCGATTTGGGCTACAGCACTACGAACCGCATCGAAAGATGTCACATCAACGCTTACAGCAGCAGCGTTCGGACTTAGGGTGTGCAAGCGTTCTAGCGCTTGCGCAAGCGCAGCTTCACCCCTGGCAGAAATCACAACAAAATGCCCGTCTTGTACAAGTGCTTCCGCTATTGCAAGACCGATTCCGCTCGACGCCCCCGTTACCCAGCAAACAGTTCGATTCGTGCTGCTCATGACACACCCCCGACTTCCAGGAACTCATCGCTTCCTGGATTCACGTCACCGCAGAAAAGAGAGAGCGGCGGGAACGCGCGGGGATCAATCATGACGTCCAGCAAAGCAGGAACACCGGCGGCGAGTGCACGCTCCAACGCACCCGCCATTTCGGCAGGATCACTTACAGTTTCGGCCCAGCAGCCAACAGCCCGCGCAATACCCGCATGGTCTACTGCCTGGAATCTGCAGGCATTACTGTGCACGCCGTAATGCACATGCTCGGCATGAAGTTCATAGCCCAGAATGCTGTTATTCAAAACAATGAGAACCACAGGAATATTCATGCGCCGCGCTGTTTCAAGCTCCGACCAGCAGTGACCGAATCCACCATCGCCCTCAAGGGCGATCACTCGTGCATTCGGATGTGCCACCTTGGCACCCAGCGCCATTGGATAACCCCAGCCCAAACCTGCGAGCCCTCGTGGAGTCAGAAAGCGAGATCCCGCACGGCGGGACGTGAGGAAGCTAGTGACCCAATTGGTGGAGTAACTCGCGTCTGCCACCACGATGTCATCTGGGCGCAGAATCTTGTCCAGTTCGGCCATCAGCGCCTCCGGTCGAAGCGCCCCACTGCGACCACTACCTATTGCAACACGTGCTTCTCGCACACGCGGTCGAGCAGCTTCAATTTCTGCTTTGACCGCTGCAGTCCGTTCAGCGCCATGACTAAAGTCATGCGAGGCCAATGCCTGGATGAGCGAATCAACGGTGAGTCGCGCGTCGCCCAGTAAGCGCACGGAATCATAGTTGCGCCCGATTTCCATCGGGTCGATATCGATATGGACGATCGTCGCGCCGTTTGGAACAATTTTCCAAGTATCCGTCCCATTCTGATTGGTACGAGTACCTACCAGCAGAATCAGATCGGCGTCAGCCAGATGGTGGCCGAGCTCATGACCTGGTGTGCCAGGCCCCATGCAGTTGCCAAAGACGCCCAGAGACAGCGGGCCGTTTTCGTCGGCTGTCCCCTTGCCCATATTGGTTGTAGCAACGGGGATACCGCACAGCTCGCTCAAGCGATTGATGCTAGCCGTAGCTCCAGAGAGATGCACACCGCCACCGGCTACGATAATCGGTCGCTTGGCGCCTGCGATCAGCTTTGCAACGTGCTGCACAGCCTCCGGCGATGGAGCGAAGCGATCCAGTGGGAAATGCCCAAGATTGGAGGTGCGCGCCGGACTGGATGTAGCAGGCTTGCGCAGCAAATCCATTGGCAAAATAAGCACAGCAGGTCCTGGTCGGCCGCTGGATGCAGCAGTGAAGGCTTGGTCAATGTAATCGTCCAGTCGGCTGACCTCTGTCAGACGTCTAACCCATTTTGCACAAGACTGAAAAAGGGTGAGGTGGTCAAACTCTTGAAACGCGTTGCGGTCAGTCATGCCCATAGGCACGTCTTGAACGATCGCCACCATTGGAACTGATGCCTTCAATGCTTCCGCCAATGGCGCGACCAAGAGGGTCGCTGCCGGACCATTTTGTGCAGCCACTACACCCACTTTGCCACTCACACGAGCATAGGCATCAGCCATTGCACCGCCTGCGTTTTCGGTACGGTAGCCAACCTGACGGATACCATATTCATGAGCAATAACGAAGAAAGCGGCAGGAATGGCTTGACCGAACACATGAGTGACATCGTGACGGCGCAGTGCAGCGGCAAGGACGTGAGCGGCAGTGGTGTTGGATTCTGTTGCGGCAGCTTGAGACTTATCCGCTTCTTGGGATTGTTTCACTTCGACCTCCTGAGTGCATTGCCCTAAGGCATTTGTGCGGTCCGTGTAGACGAACCTTTTTATTGGAATGCTAGCATGCAAGCTAAGCCTATACGGTTAGCGAGTCAATGCTTGGTACGTGCTAATAACTGAATACGTCGCCGCCAAAACCATCGAATTGTTAGATATATACTTCCGGTGTAACTATCAAACAGCAGAAGGCGAGTCGATAGATTTCTTGACCCTTACCACTGCCGGGGACAGTGCAAATAGCGTGAGCACCGCGCCGGTCAGCCCCAACATCGCGATGCCGATAATTCCAAGGTTCAAGCTCCCGGTTACCGTCTTGATGTAGCCCAGAACCGGAGGACTAACGAAGCCTGCGACGTTACCCAGCGTGCTGATGAATGCGATCCCCAATGGGGCCGATTTACGATCCAGATATCCAGGCGGTAGTGACCAAATCAAAGGCCCGCTCGCCCCCGTGCCGAAACTCGCCACGGCGAAGAAGAACAGCATCCAGGGAAGCGTTTGAGCAATGGTTCCTGCCACTAAACCAAAGCTGATCAAACCAAAGCAAAACACGAGATGCCACCGTCGCTCACGTAACACGTCTGAGCTCCAGCTTAGTGCGATAGCCCCCACAAATCCGAAAAGCAGGGGAATCGCAGACAGGAAACCGACATCCACAAGGGAGTTCACACCAGAGTCCTTAACGATCGTGGGAAGCCAAAAAAACAACAGGTAGTTGCTGCATGCCGCGGTAAAGAACAGGTAAGCCACTAAATAGTTAACGGGGTTACAAAGAATGTTCCTCATAACGCCCTTGGAGTGCTGCTCCTCAGGGATTTCGTCCTTTGCCAGGTCTTCCTTCACCAGTCGTTTTTCATCATCCGTCAACCAGGTCGCGTCGTCGGGGCGATCACGCAGTACGAAAAAACATAGGATACCCAGCAAGCAAGCCGGCGCACCTTCGACGACGAACACCCATTTCCATCCTGATAGCCCTCCCACCCCGTCCATATAAGTGATGATCCAACCGCTCAATGGAGACGCAATAGAGCCAGCTACCGCGTTGGCAACAAAAATAACTGCCGTGACGCGAGCCCTCATAGATGAAGGAAACCAGAACGTAAGATAGAGAATGATGCCGGGTAGAAAGCCCGCCTCAAAAGCTCCCAGCAGCAGACGCAGGGTGATGAGGTGAGAAACGCTGGTAACAAATGCAGTGGCGACCGTCGCTAGCCCCCACAAGAACATGATGCGCAAAAAAGTCCGTCTGGCGCCCCATCTTGCTAACAGTGCATTACTCGGCATTTCACACAATGCATAGGTAATGAAGAAAGCACCGGCTGCAATCCCGAACCACGTAGCATTGATGCCAAGCTCCTCACTCATCTGCAGCTTGGTGAAGCCTAGATTGATTCGATCAATGAAGGCCACGCCGTAGCAGATAAACAAGAAAGGTATTATGCGCCACCAAATTTTGCGGTAAGCGGTTTTGCGCTTGATCGCTATTTCAAGCTGCAGCTCAGTTGACACGGTCATAACCTTCTCCACTTATTATTTTTAAATTGGGCTGGTACAAGTCGCGCTGCTACCAAAGGCTCATCGTGTAATCGATATTGATTCGCGTTTCATTGTCATCGCGCACGCTGGCTGCGCTAGAGAAGTCATTTCGGTATAGAGAGTGCCTTGCACGCACACTTACGCCTTTTAGGCTGCCTTGAAACGCGTAGCTGAGTTCAAGGTATCGCTCACTTTCAGTAAGACCTTGACCCCCGAGAGTGGGAAGCTCGATATTGGAGCCCTTGATGTATCGAGTGGTTGCTTTGAGACCCGGCATGCCGAATGAGGCGAAGTCATAGCTGTAAAGCGCCTGCCAAGAGCGTTCCTTGGGGTTGAGGAACTCAGAGCTAAGAAACCCCTCACTTACAACCAGCGGCTCAGTACCCGCCAAATAGGGCATCGCGGTATCACCATTAAGTTGCATGTATCCAGCACCGAAGCTTTGCGCACCGTAGGTATACGTGAACATGATCCCGGTATTCGTATTATCGACCTTACCTGCGCGCCCTTGGCCGCTTTCATCAGTCTGGTAAAACCGAAAATCCGTTTTCAGCTTGCCCCCGCCGACTTGCCAAAAATGCTCAAACCCGAGGTAGTTTTTCTGGCAGATATCCTCCAGCTCGGCATAGAAATACTTCAAGTTCAGCGCAGGGGTGATTTGGTAGTCCCCCCCCATGAAAATGAACTTGTCTGACTCTGCGGTGGGTATGAAGCGGCGGTTCGGTGAAGCCACTGACATTTTCTGGTAGTCAGTTGAGTCCCGATAGTTGATGCGATCCAGATACCCTGCATGCAGACTAAATTTATCAATGTCGGTGGATCGGATGTAGGCCCCTCGGAATGTCTGAGGAAGAAGCCTTGTTGGGCTGGCGAAAGCAATGGGGAGAAACGTTGAGATTGAGCCTACCTGCAGTTCGGTCTTCGATACCTTTGCTTTAGCGGTAAGGCCTAACTCTGAATATTCGTCAGGCGCTCTGCGGGTGACCGCATCTCGAGGTAAAAGCCCGGTACCAGAACGATCAGGCGACGAGTCCAGTTTGATGCCCATCATTCCAACTGCATCAAGCCCGAAGCCAACGACGCCAGGCGTGAACCCAGAGGTAAATCTCATTATCCCCCCCTGCGCCCACTCCCGAGCGGCACTCTGTGGGGTTGTTCCTTTGTAATCTCGATCAAAATAGTAGTTACGCAGCGTAACTGTGGCTTTGCTATCTTCAAAAAATCCCTGTGCGCTGGCAATGCCGCAAATCGAAAATGCGATGGGTAACGATGTCCACCCAAGAACGTTTTTATAATTGTTCATCTGACGCCCTATCTTGTTTTTATATTATTCATCGTTTCAGAATTTTGGCACCCATACTGATTTCAACCTTAAGGCTACGCCTCCAATGGAATGTGCTTCCCCCTCCAATGCAGTAAAGGGCCTTTGTCGAAGACACGACTTCTGAGAACCCGACCAATGAAAATTGTGTGATCCCCGCCGACGACCATTTCTTCTACCTCGCACTCCAGCCACGCCAGACAGTTGTCTATGAGCGGTAACCCGTGTAGGCCAGATGTGGATGAGACCGTCGCAAAACGATCTATTGGCTTGCAGAAATTTCTCGAAACATCCTCTTGATCAGAGGCGAGAATATTTATCGCGAAATACTTCGACCTCTGGAACTTCTGGAATGAAAAGGACTCGGTCGTAATGCTCCATTGAATCAGCGGAGGATTAAGAGAAAGAGAGCAAAAAGAACTAGCGGTCATTCCATATGGTCGCCCCTGCTCATCAAGAACCGAAACTACAGTTATTCCCGTGACAAATTGACCCACAGCGCCTCGGAATTCAGTTGTACTAACTCCAGGCGCCACTCCGATATTGAGCTGCGTCATATCCGACCTCGTATAATAAAGTCTTGGATTTTAAGTAAGTAGCTAGCTGCGGACACTTTTGCGCCCGCTTACAGTGTCATCACAGTCACGAGGCCGATTCTGGATTGCCCGCCAACTGCAACGCTTGGTTCACCAGGCGAATAGGATTCGGATCCTTGGAGTTCAGGTAGTTCATGGCAAGGTTTCGTACAGGGTCGCCAGCGTAATAACGCTCGTACTGCACAAGCCTCTGACCGAACGCCTCCCCTGCGAGATCCCAGGCCAACTTAAATAGCTTCACGCGTTCCAAGGACGGCATGCCATCAGCGCCTTGGTAGTAAGCATGCAGATCATCTGCAATTTCCGGCGCCTGGAAGTCCGCAGCGCTCGGCATCAGCATGAAGCCACCTGCACCGATCGTTTGCAGCACCTCAATCACCCGCGGATAGGCAGTAGGCAGCATGGTTCGAATGGCCTGTAGTGGTGCGAGATTAGGCTGGAGTGTTCCACGAGACGTCCACTGGGCCTCAACCTCTGCACGCACCAACGCACTCTTGACCTGCTCAATATAACCAAGGCATTCGCCCAACATTTGTTGAACGTGAAGGAATTGGTCAGCTTTGATGGAGCGCGCTACGGCCATCGCAAGCCCGACGGAAAACTGCATCTTAACCAATGCACGGGTATTGGTTTGATGTGCCGTGTGATTACGCACGCCGGTAGTGGCGTAGAGACGGTTAGAGAGCTCAACATTTCGGTAGCAGAAAACGCGCCCCCAAGGCACAAACACATTGTTGAATACCAGCAGAGAATCGTTTTCTTCAAAGCGCGTTGAAAGCGGGTGATCGAAGCTCGTGTGCCCCTCAACATAGTAAGGGTCGCGACAGATTTGTCGAAGGCCTTCTATGTGGGTCGGCACCGCAAATACCAACGCATGATCTTCGTCACCTGCTTTGAAGGATGGCAGGTTGTACATAACCATTTCGTCTGACACCGGCCCCAGCGTGGCAATCATCCGGGCTCCGCTTACGTAGATGCCTTCAGCACTTTCGCGTACAACCCGAAGGTGCATGTTGCCCATTTACGAAGACTGCTTAGAACGATCATTTTGCGGCGTAATCAGTGCATGACTTAAGAACAGATCATTGTCACGGATATATTCGTAGTAACGCTCGACGTTGTCAGCGTACTGCTGCCCACCCTCGGCGAAAGTATCGCGTGCCTCCCAGAACGCCAAGAGAGTTACGTTCATAAAATCAGGAGAGCGGCCCATTAGCCCAAAATTGGTTTCAGCCCACACTTTGTATGCTTCACGACGCTTAGTCAGATCCTCGACATTTTGCGCAGGATGAAACGCCATCCCCGCACGTTGTCCGGTGGAGGGGACGACATAAGTCACTTTATCTTGAAGCTCGGGATCATGCTGCGTGTCGTAAAGCTCGGCTAATTGCTTGACTGCGCCGCGGAATGCAGGGTGGGTCGTAACATCACTTACTTGAACCCCATTCACCCACACGTCGCGACGATTCTCTTTAAGGCCAGCTATAAACTCTTTACCTGAACGAATACCCATTGGACTTTCCTTATTTTTATTAAGTCGAACGAAACTCTGCCAAAAAAGGCCGGCCTTTGTGCATACACGTTATTTAGAGACATTGGCGCGCAATTAACTTGACGTTCGGGACTGCCTTGGAGGAAGTGGGATTTGGATAAGCACGTTTACGTAAGCGTCGTGCTCAAAGGTGGGCGGCGATTGAGCCGTAGCTAGGGCAGCTATATGGGGCAGTCGCAAGGCAATTCTCATACCTGAATACTCCGCGTGGCAGTTCATCTGCTTTTATATTTCTTGTTTGGCATGCTAGCATGCAAGCTATTGTTGTCAACCGGTTTACGCTCAGTTACTCGACCGTTGCTCGCCACGAAAGCCGTCCGGGATCTGAGTCCCTTGTAGATCAAGACTTTGCGCACTAAAGTGGACGAATGAGCATTCCCCCCTCGATTGCACCTTACCTACCGAAGACCTATGCACACGCCAAACAAAAAAGTCGCGATCTATCAAGAAATTTTGCAGCGCTTGCTCACCCGCCGTTATCGCTTTGGTGAAAAAATTTTCGTGAAGGAAATTGGTGAATCGACGGGAGTCAGTCGGCAGCCCATAATGACGGCCTTGAACAGCCTGCAAGAGCGGGGATTTGTTCAAATCATTGCGCAGGTTGGCTGCCAGGTGGTGCAACCAAGCCCGGACGAGGTTGCTGATTTCTATCGAATGTTCGCCAATACCGAAGGCCTGATCGCAAGCCTTGCAGCAGAGCGCGGAACGCCTATGGAGGTCGCAAGGCTTCAAGAGTTAAATGAACAGATCGCACGGATCAACCCAGCCCACAGTGATGCCTCGGAGAGCTATAGAAACCTGAACGTTGATTTCCACCGGCTTCTCCATGCGATGGCACGGTCACCTATCGTGTCGACACGGCAGATGGCCAATTTCGAGCTGTCAGACTTTTTCATTGTTCAAAGTTGTGGCTTTCAGGCGCACCTACATGACGTGACAGGCGAACATGATGAGATAATTGCAGCATTGAGCACTCGCAACCACAAACACTGTAAAACGGCGGCGATGGCGCACATTGAGAGCGTATCAAGGCATGTTATCGAGGCAATGCAACGCCTACACAGCGAGGAGATGGCTGCCACGGTGTGAGCCGTAGCAGCCTCATGCCTATAGTGGAAACGCAGCTTCCAGCCAGACTGAGTCACCCTGGGGACCATTTTTCACATTTGTTTCATGAAGCCATTTGAGCACCACACCGGTGTTCTGGTTGAATGAGTAAAACAGCTGAGGGCCCACACCCACCTTTTCCAGCCGATTGCCCCCAGGTAAGTTGTCGCCGCTGACATTGTCATCCGACATCTGCTTGGTGTAGTACCCAGCCAGACCAAACTGAAGTTTTGGCATAGAGGGAAAGCGATACCCCAATAAGTAGTCGACATTAAACACGTTGCCGGAGCGGTAGTCTGTATCCTTGTTTCGTTCATTGAACGAATAAGTGGGCGCCAGAGAAACTTCCCAGTCCGGATGCGGGAACCAAGTCAGCGCAAACTCTGAAATATAAGTTGTATAATTCGGCGTAGTGTTGGCCAAATCATTCTTGTCATAGCCTCCCAAGGGTTTGAAGACACTCACGCCGGCGAGCAGATGAAGATTAGGGGCGGGAGAGTAAAGCACGTTCAAAGGACTGATGTAGGTCTGCCGCATCCCCGTTTTAGAGTCAGACGCTCCTCCAGCCTTTATATTTACGTGCCCCCCAGTCCCAATAATTCCGCTTGTGAACCGAACACCTGATTCAGTTTGATAATCCCAGGTATGAACGAGACGTATCGCCTGAATATAATTTTCCAAATTAAACCCCGGAACACTTGAGCGCCCGGAGTTATCTTTGTAATTGCCAGCATGATAATAAACAGTATAACTATAGAACTCGGTATCGCCTGGACTTGGCATCAAAGCTGGTACAACGGTTTGCACACCCAACGGCCAGGTTGTATCACCCCGCTCCGTTGCCATGGCCAAATTCACTGCGCAAGTAGCAGCCACAGATACGCACAGACATGCATACGCTTTCATAAGCAATCTCACTTTTTTGTTATTGGATGTGGATTGTTCAAACTCCTAGACAGGAGCATTTATTGCTTATTGGTACCTACCAAGACAAACGCTAACGTGGCAGGAACATCACCCTGGTTTCTCCAAGCGTGAATATTCCCTTGTTGAATGATGACGTTATGCTTTTCTAGTTTCACTGTGACGCCATCGTCGAGTTCCAGCCAAATGGTACCTTCAAGCACGATGCCATAATCAACTGACGGGGTTGAGTGCATACCTGGTCGATCGGGATCAAAATGATCCACCATCCCTGTCAGATGCTCTTGTTGCTCGGCAAAGGCTGCCTGATGACTGAAATCCGGATGAGCAAAAATCGAGTCAGGAGGAAAGGTGACAATTTCAAGCCTCGTTTCCCCAGGCCCGGGAACAAACGAACTGCTCAGCGAGATTGTTTCATCTTTACCAGTAGAGAGTTGCTCTGATGCTGTCGTCGCCCAAACCAAGGAGGTAGAAAATCCAGGTACATGTTCGTAGTTATGAGAGCGTGGTACCGGACCATCGTTCAGAACAACCGAACGGCCATCGACCGTCCCCACCACTAAACGTCTAATTGTCATAGATCACCTCTGAAATAAGACTGGCGCAGCTCAATGCCGCGCCAGTTCGATTAACGGCCCGGCGTTACAACAACGTTCGTGAAGCCACCCTTACGGTTTTCCAAGGCGTCCAGAGCGTTATTCACTTCAGATAGGGGGAAAACCTCCTGATCAAATTTTGTCAAATCGAGCGTGCCGGCAGCGGCCATCTCTGCCATGTCCTGACCTTCTGCAACTGTGAACCATAGCGAACCGATGATGCTGATCTGATAGCACATCAGCTGGAACATTGGCACAGGCAAGTCCTCAGACATGCCCCCAATGTCGACCATACGCCCTCCCCTACGGAGCGATTTGATCCCGTCGACGGTGATTTGATGGGGGGCTCCAGGACCGACTGCATCGATGAAGACGTCAGCACCCAGCTCTTGGGTATGCTCGCGAACCCATTCATCAACAGGCTGCTCTCCGAGAGACAGTACGTGCACACGAGACGGATCCAGCTGACGGACTCTTTCGAGCAGTTCGCGGTTACGGGCCATGCCGAGCACTTTCGTTGCTCCCATGGCCAACGCGAGCATCACTGCTCCAACCCCTAACGTTCCTGAAGCGCCATTGATCAAGACTGTCTGCCCAGAACCTACATTCGCCTTGCGCAATGCAGAGTAAGCAGTGCCGAGATAACCGAAACGACAGCCTTGTTCAAAACTGATGGATTCCGGGAGCTTAACAAGCCCGCTGACAGGCGCAGTCATGAACTCGCAGAAGCCACCATAAGGGTAATCTTCAAACACTCGTTGCGAGCCAGCACCGAAACCAAAATACCCTTGGAAGGTGAATGCGGTGCAGTTGAGGTGCTGACCTCGCAGGCACGCGTGGCAAGACCCACAGCTTCGGCCTGGGTTGACGTACACACGATCGCCGGGCTTAACCGAGTGCACTTGGCTACCTACTGCCTTGACTACCCCGGAGGCATCTAATCCATAGATGGCTGGTAATTTAGGCAGGGGTAGGTAGGGGAACCACTCAGGATAACGCTCGATAACGTTACGCAGGTTAGGGACAACGTTGCAGGCTTTAACGTGCACTAACACGTCCGTTGGCCCAATGGCAGGAATATCGATTTCGTCGATCACAAAGGTCGGGCCGACATTGTGAAGTCGAGCTGCTTGCATTTTGCCCATGATTTTATCCTTATTAGGTGAGCACACACATGTACTCCTGCTAGCCACAGAAGGAGCTGTAGGTTGGTACGAGACTGATATGAGTCGTTCGGAGACAAGCCCAGAGCGCTAGGGCCGTTGATCTGGGGGGCGCATTCGCGCCTTGGGGATGTTTGCTGCGCAAGCCAATGGAACGTCGGTATACGTTTTCATTAGGGGCATCTTCAATTTGTTGTTATGCCCAAATACTGCACCTTTGAATGCTAGCATGCAAGATCAATTTCAGCCTTTTCTCACCCTTATCGTCTGCGCGATTGAATCCGAGCCGCGGGCATTCGGCCTGCGGCTCATAATGATGAGTTACTGTCAAATGCACAGGATGTGCTGTGCGCATCTTAGTTGTCAGCTACTCTCCAGCGGTCCATTTTAAGGCCTCTGACGGGCCAACACTCATGCGTGAGTCAGGTACCATCGCCAATCCTGCTCTCCGACTTCCGCATTGAATTGACGGAACTCGCGCCATTTGATCGCCAGATACACCTTTAGGAATTCGGCGCCCAGCGCTTCGCGTGCCCATGTTGAATCCTGCAAGGCCTGCAACGCGGTCAGCCAGTCGGTGGGTAGAAAATCGGTGGCCTGTTCATACCCATTGCCCACAATCGCCGGGCCGGGATCGTTTTGATGGGTGATGCCGTAGTGAATGCCCGCCAGTAATGCGGCGGCGGCAAGGTACGGGTTGGCATCGGCACCGCAAATGCGGTGTTCGATATGCCGGCTTATTGCGGGGCCACCGGGCACGCGAAACGACACCGTACGATTGTTGACGCCCCAACTTTTGGCCAGCGGCGCGTAACTACCGGTCTGGAATCGGCGGTATGAGTTGGCATGGGGGCAAAATATCGCCAGCGAGTCAAACAAGGTTGCCATCATCCCGCCAATGGAGTGACGCAACAGCGGCGTGCCCTGCGGGTCTTCGCTCGCATACAGGTTGTTACCCTCCTCGTCGGCCAGGCTGACGTGCAAATGCATACCGCTACCGGCCTGATCGCTGAATGGCTTGGCCATGAAGCACGCTTGCAGCCCATGTTTATGGGCGACACCTTTGACCAGGCGTTTGTAGCGTACGCCTTCATCAATGGCCTGGAGTGCGTCGAAACGATGTTCCAGCGTCAACTCGACTTGGCCTGGCGCGTATTCGGAGATCGCCGTCCTAACTGGCAGGCCCTGTAGCGCGCACGCCGCGTAGAGGTCATCAAAAAACGGTTGAAGCTGCTCCAACTCGTAGACGCCATAAACCTGCGGAGCCTGAGGACGCACGCCATTTGTCTGCAACGCTGGCTGCGGCCGACCATTGGCATCGCGTTGCTGGTCCAGCAAGTAAAACTCCAGTTCAACGGCCATAACCGGATGGAATCCATCAGCTTTCAGCCGTTCGATGGTGTGCACCAGTACGTGTCGCGGGTCGGCCGGTGAGGCGGGAATACCTTGGGTCGGGTGCATGCTCACCTGCACTTGACCTGTGGGATGGGTGCGCCAGGGTTGCAATGTGAGGCTTCCCGCCAAGGGGTATGTCCAACAATCGGCATCCGCGACATCCCAGACCAGGCCAGTCTCGTCTACGTCTTCCCCCTGCACGGTCAAGGCGAGAATAGAACTTGGCAGCGGCCGGCCGTTTTCGTAGATCGCCAGTAGTTCGTCGCGATGCAGCAGTTTGCCTCGTGGAACACCATTCGCGTCGATAAGGAGCAACTCGATGCTCCGCACTTCAGGGTGGGCGGCCAGATAATCCTCGGCCTCTTTTTTATCAGCAAATTGCATGTTAAACCTCTTCGCGCTCATTCAAGCGACTGGGCAGTAGTTAAGAGCAATGGGGTCTTCAGGCGTGCAGTTATGAAGAGACAACTCGCGCGCCAGGTAGGGCAAGCAGGGTGGTCAGCGCGTTATCCAGCTCACCGATCAGCCTGTCGATATCCGCCTCACTTGTTTGCGGACAGCACAGGGTCATGTTGTGAAATGGCGTGATCAGGATGCCGCGATTGATCAGATAGAGATGCAGGGCCATTTGAAGGCTGTCATGAAAAGCCGCCTCGGCTTGCGCGCCGGTCCTGGGCGAGGTGGCACAGAATTGAAACTCACAACGAGCCCCAAGCTCGGTGACGGACCAGTTCAGTTGGTGCCGCTTGAACAACGCTCGAAATCCCTGGGCCAGCCTTGAGGCCAAGGGCAGCATGTGCTGGTACGCAGACTCGGTCATGACCTCTTCGAGACTGACTCGCATGCAACGCATCGCGAGTGCGTTGGCGGACAGCGTCGTTCCCATGCCACTGTGGCCATGCCCGCCGCTCTCCTCGCTAATGGTTTTCTGCGCGGCGTGCATGGCCCATGCGACGGGCTCGGTCATGCCAAAGACTGCGCAAGGCACGCCACCTGCGATGGGTTTACCCACCACGAAAAAGTCGGGTTTCAAATCCCATTGGCGCGTGCACCCACCGATGCCGGTCGAAATAGTGTGGGTCTCGTCAATGATCAACAGGCTGCCATGTTTACGCGTCAACTCGCGGCACTTTTGCATGAACCCCGGATCGGGCAGGACCATGCCTATATTCGTCATCGCCGGCTCGCACATCAGCGCGCACACGTCGCCCTGCGCTAAAGCAGCCTCCAGTGCCGCGACATCGTTAAAGGGGATGGATCGACTGTATTGGGTCAAGTCGTAGGCTTGCCCCACGAGGCCCGAACGGTGCACGGTATTGCCCTCTCGGTACCGGACCATCACGTCATCGACGGTGCCGTGATAACAGCCGTCGAACACCAGCAGAACCTTGCGCTGGGTGATAGCGCGCGCCCAGCGCAGCACATAACGATTGGCGTCGGTCGCGTTGGCGGTGACTTGCCAATAAGGCAGCTCAAACTGCTGGGCCAACAACTCTGCGCAGACCACCGCGTCTTCGCCAGGCAGCATCGTGGTCAAGCCATTGCTCGCCTGCTCGGCGATGGCGCGGGCTATAGGATCAGGTGAATGGCCAAACATCGTGCCGGTGTCGCCGAGGCAAAAGTCTATGTATTCATGACCGTCAACATCGGTGAAGCGTGCCCCTTTGGCACGGAGGACGAAGAGCGGCGAAGGCATCGACCAATCGCTCATCCAGTGCATGGGAACACCGTTGAACAGCGCCCCCTTGGCACGTTTGGCCAGCGCCATTGACGTCGGGTTGTTTTCTATAAAACGGGCACGCTCGGCTGCGGTAAATGCAGCAATCGCTGATTCACTAACTCCACTTTTCGACATGGTCAAAACCTATATTAAATATCAAACTAATTAAAAAATGTTGCTGAATGACAGCCGAGTACAGCTCAAAGAACTCACCTGTTCTTTGATACATTGCGCTTTAGGAGTAGCGGTTATAGTCCTCCACTCAGGATCATTCGCTGATCGTGCTGGAGAGCATTCAAACTTAAGCGCCAGTTGGAGGAGTTAAACACTCTGTTTTACTTCCGGCCAAAAGAGAATAAACCGTCTGCATCTTGGCCTCAGCCGTGAGGGGCCTTGTTCTCGATCAAACAGTTCCCGCCATCCACCACGAGGACTTCACCCGTGATGTAACTGGCGTCAGGCGAAGACAGAAACGCAACTGCAGCGGCCACTTCGCGGGGGCTGCCTGCTCTCCCGATCGGGGTAAAGCGCCCCGCTTCTGCTTCAACAGGCGTGGATGACCCGGTGGTGATCCATCCGGGCGCCACGCTGTTGACGGTAACCCCCTGCCTGGCGACCTCAAGTGCAAGTCCCATGCTCATACCAACCATCGCGGCCTTGGCCGCGCTATAACCGGCTTCTCCCGGATTGCTTCCCCTAGTGCCCGTGGTGGAACTGATATTGACAATGCGTCCGTAACTTCGCGCCCTCATACCGGGCAGAACGGCCCGAGTCAGAAGAAAAGCGGTCGTTAAATTCCTGGCCATTGAAAGATTCCAGTCATGCAGTTCCATCGTTACCAATTCCGAGAAAACCTCCGGGCTTCCTTGCATGGCCATACCGGCATTGTTCACCAGAATATCGACCCGCCCCCAGACTGACTCTGCCCATAGGCTGAATTCACGTACCTGACGTTCATCAGTGAGGTCAGTTGGCCGGCCTTCAACTTCAAATCCTTCGGCGCGCAGCTCGTTAACTCTATCCGCGATGCGGTTGCTGCTGGCAGTTACGATCAACTTCGCCCCGGACGTCCCGAGCCTTCGAGCAATAGCCATACCGATCCCAGACTCACTCCCGGCACCACTGATAAGCGCCACATGCCCCCTCAATTCCATACCCGACATGGCGTACCCCACATATTTAATTTGAAAGAGAGTAGAAGCTAGGCCAACAAACCTGATACATAAAGACGACCATTATCAGAAAAACTGACGACCCTTATGGCGTTTACCAGTGAGTCACTTAGAATTTTCCTCTCTGTCATCGATAGCGGATCCTTTTCGGCGGCCGCTCGAAAACTAGGCCGGGTACCCTCAGCCGTCAACATGGCGGTGTCGCAGCTTGAAGCAGAGCTGGATTTGTTGCTTTTTGACCGATCAACCCGCAAGGCCATTCCTACGGCAGTCGCCAAGGCACTGGAGCCCCAGGCGCGACAGGTTGCCAGCCAGTTGAATCTGCTGGACGCCCATGCACTCCAGCTTCATCAAGGATTGGAGGGGCGGTTGGTCCTTGCGATGGCGCCAGAGTTGCAAACAGGCATATGGAATCGTCCGCTGTCCATTATCGCCAGGGAGTTTCCTACGCTGGAAATCGAAATCCGCTCCGCGTCCCATCCAGAGGCGATGCGCATGCTCCATGAAGGGCGCGTGCAATTGGCACTGGGATTCGAACGCCCTGGGCTTGACGAGCGCGAGACGTTTCTTGAAGCGGGGAGCCAATTGTTAGTAGCGGTTGCTGCTCCAGATCACCCTGCGGCTGACGGTAAGAAAAGCCCCTTAAGTGAAGAGCAACTGGTCAACGTTCGGCAGATCATCGTTGCTACTGGTGGACCTGCAGACTCTGACCCACGTGTTGTGCTGTCGCGGCGGATTTGGCACAGCGACAATTATCTGGCCACGCTGGACTTAGTGCAGCAAGGATTGGGTTGGGCTTATCTTCCACAACCGCTAGTACACCCTCTCATCACGTCGGGCGCATTGACGGAGGTGGTCTTTGACTACATGCCGAGTCAGATGCGGTTATGGGTCGATATCATCTGGGTAAAAAACCGGCCCCTGGGGCTGGGCGCGCTTCGTTACCTGAGCCTGATGCGCGAAATTGCCGAGGGCGAGCCTCGGCGTGTTTGATGAGTAAAAATCAATGGCCCACCTATTCGATAGCAAATAGGTTGCCGAGATGTTTGACCGTCTTGTCAATTACGAAGATTTTTACCTTCGGGCGACCCTGATCAAGGAAATAACCGGCGAGCTGTTTAATGCCGGCGTACGTGCGCTGTTGAACGAGCTCTATTTTTTGACACACGTCGTTGACCAGCTACGGGAAGATTTTCCGCTGAGTAAAGGGACGACATGCTTAGGCTTCCAGCGGCGTCCAAATGCAGACCGACGGTTGACTCACAAGAGCAACTATTCGCGAGATTGTCAGAAATTTTGTGTTCGGGCATAACATGTTGAAAAGGAGCATGTATGCCGACCAAAAAGAAACCGGCCTCGGAGGCCAAACCCCAG
>NZ_JBIUWN010000066.1:0-31342 GCF_044743485.1 Pseudomonas sp. NPDC087614
TGGTGATGCTGGCAATCGCCTGGCGCCGCAACCACTCGCAGACCTTCCTGATCTCGGTGGCCGGTCTGAACCTGGCCCTGCTGTCGATCCTGCCAGCCCTGAAAGTCGCGCCTCTGGCCGTGACCCCATTGCTGCAAATCGACACCTTCGCTTGCCTGTACATGGCGCTGATCCTGGTCGCCACCCTCGCTTGCGTCACCCTCGCCCACGCCTACCTGGGCGATGGCGGTTCGGGTTACCCGGGCAACCGTGAAGAACTGTACCTGCTGATCCTGATGGCCGCCGCCGGTGGTCTGGTTCTGGTCAGCGCGCAGCACCTGGCCGGTTTGTTCATCGGTCTGGAGCTGCTGTCGGTACCGGTTTACGGTCTGGTGGCTTACGCCTTCTTCAACAAGCGTTCGCTGGAAGCCGGTATCAAGTACATGGTGCTGTCGGCCGCCGGTTCCGCGTTCCTGTTGTTTGGTATGGCGCTGCTGTACGCAGACTCGGGTTCGCTGAGCTTCGTCGGTATCGGTCAAGCGCTGGGCGCGACCGGCCTGCCAAGCTCGCTGGCGCAACTGGGCCTGGGCATGATGCTGATCGGTCTGGCGTTCAAGCTGTCGCTGGTACCGTTCCACCTGTGGACGCCGGACGTGTATGAAGGTGCTCCAGCACCGGTGGCTGCGTTCCTTGCGACCGCTTCAAAAGTGGCCGTGTTTGCGGTGATGGTGCGTCTGTTCCAGATCTCCCCTGCCGCGAGCAGTGGTGTACTGAGCGACGTGCTGACCGTCATCGCGATTGCCTCGATCCTGTTCGGTAACCTGCTGGCCTTGACCCAGAGCAACCTCAAGCGTCTGCTCGGTTACTCGTCCATCGCGCACTTCGGCTACCTGCTGATTGCACTGGTGGCGAGCAAGGGTCTGGCAGTGGAAGCCATCGGCGTCTACCTGGTCACCTACGTGATCACCAGCCTCGGCGCGTTCGGCGTGATCACTCTGATGTCCTCGCCGTACAACGGCCGCGACGCCGATGCACTGTATGAGTACCGCGGTCTGTTCTGGCGCCGTCCGTACCTGACCGCCGTACTGACCGTGATGATGCTGTCCCTGGCCGGTATCCCGCTGACCGCAGGCTTCATCGGCAAGTTCTACATCATCGCCACCGGTGTCGAATCGCACCAATGGTGGCTGGTAGGTTCGCTGGTACTGGGCAGCGCCATCGGCGTGTTCTACTACCTGCGCGTGATGGTCACCCTGTACCTGATCGAGCCGAACCTGCGCCGCCACGATGCGCAATTGCACTGGGAACAGAAGGCAGGCGGCGTGATGCTGCTGGCCATCGCCCTGGTTGCGTTCTTCCTCGGCGTTTACCCGCAACCATTGCTGACACTGGTGCAGCAGGCGGGTCTGGCTGGCTGATTGTTCGGCTGGCTAGACATGAAAACGGCACCTTCGGGTGCCGTTTTTTGTGGGGTTCACCAGCAAAAGATCACAACGTTTTCAACATCGGCACGCACGCCAGTTGCAGACCAGACGGCGATTGATACACCGCACTCTCCTCCCCGATATAACCGCAGCTTCGATAGAAATCGGCAGCATTCAACGTGGCATCCAGACGCACTTCTGTCAGTCCCTGCCCCCGCGCCAGATTCTCGAGAAAGTACAGGACGCGCGTGCCCAAACCGCGCTGCATGAAGTCCGGATGAATGAAGATCGCGCCTATTTCACGGTGCTCCAGATCGAGCATCCCGGTTGCCACGGGCTCGCCCTCGACACATCCCAAATAAAAATGCTTTTGCATGAGTGTGTCGTAACCGTCTTCAGCCGAGCCTTTTGTCCAGTCGAGCATTTGCTCCTCGCTGTAAACACCGATGCATTGATGCCGAATCGCTTGTCGGCGAAGGTCGAACGCTATCCGGGCATCGCCCGGTGTGGCTCTTCTGATCTCGAACATTTCTCTCTCCATGAGCTATGTGCGGACGGGAATGAACAAGCCCCGTCCATGTCTGGCGGGGCTTACGGGTACATGTCAAATGACAAACACGTATGACCTTATGGCCCGCCGGAGGCGGTCATAAAGGAGCACATTATGGCCATTCGGTGTTGGGCAGCCATGTGGCGAGAGGCGAATCTTTTGGCGTCCTTCGCGGCGCCTTTTTTATTTGATAAAAAACACCCTTTCCCTGACGAGAAAGGGTGTAAAGGACATTAACGATTGGCAGGCCCTTGTGGTGTACTTCCATCGTAACGGTTAAGAATAGTCAAATTTGCACTTTGCTCGAGATCATATTTGATAAGTAACCAACCATCTTCCCTCGTATATTGTTTTTCAGGTTGCTTGCCGGAAATCTCGACACTCACCTCAACCCCCGATGCATCATGCTTCGTGAATGAGGATCTCAGTCGAACGCCATACCACCAGTAATTGGGTTGCCCTTGCACCTCGACCGGGCCGTATTTTTCCAATATGTAGACCTTGTTATGCCCCAGAGACATCGGCATCTCCAGCGACGTGAAGTCCCACTCCTGTACCTTCAACCGAGCTGCAAAACTGCCGTTTTTACTGCTGTCTACGCAATTCAACGACCAGTGCACTCCATCGTCCCCCACTGTTTGAGGGGTGGCCGGACTCACCGTCACGCCAAGGTCTGCTGCTTCCTGAGTCAACTCCAGTGTCACGTTCTGGCCAAGCAACGGACTGTGGAGCTTGGGCCGCACGGTAATCGTATGCGTCACACCCAGGCAGGGATACGCCGGCTCGCCGCCGAAAACCTGAGCAACCGTATCGAGGTCAACATCGATGAGTTCAGCAAAGTCTCCAGCCTCGATACGTCCCGGTATTTGCCAGTCAGGCAGTACCGGGGTGGTCAGGTTCAAGCCGAAGATGCCGCCATTCCCGTTGTCGGTAAAAATATACCAATGCGCTGATTGCCCTTCCTTTATCTCCTGAGGCATTTCCAGGTCCGGGAAAAAGGTCAGGCCACGCTCCGCAGCGCCCCACAGGTCTTGCAAGGTGACACGGGAGCCGATCAAAACACTGCCTTTGTTGACCTTGATTTCAAGCTTATAGGCGACGTCTCTTCCCTTTAACAACACGAGATCGCTCTTGGTCAGGTCCACCTGTTGACCGTCCAGATAAAGCTCGGCCTCCTGCGCCCATTCGTCCTGCTGAACAGCGTTCACCTCGTAGGTCTCGGTCATGACCACACCCTCGTTGGCCTGGGTGATATCCGCCAGGATCTCACGCTTGCCGATCGTGTCCGGGGTATAGGCATATTGCGTCCAGCCCTTGAGGTCGGTTGTGGTTTCCGTCAAGGGTTCCAACTCGTCTTTGAGGCGCCACTGCACTTTCACGCCTTCGATTGCCTGCCCGTTGTCTGCAGAGATCACCTGTACACGCAACACTACGCTCTGCCCTGTGCCAACGACCGGCGTGCCAAGTACCGGAATGGCGTCACCGATTCCGTACAGTGACTCGACCACCTGGAAACCGTGAGGTTGAGTCCACTCGGAACAGTCTCCGTCGACTATCTGCTGCGCCTGAATCTCGTAAGTATCAACTTCCCACTCCTCCTCGGCGTTCCAGCGCCAGGTGAGAGAGCCGTCGATAAAGGCAAACGGGGGCTCGGGGTCTGCGACATGGCGCAGCACGATCTGCCCTCCGGTTTCACCGCTGCCCTGGATCCTGGGGCGGCGTAATGCATTGCCATTCGCTCCCGGCACTCGAATAACCGGTGTTGCTGGCGGTGCGTATACGGTAAACGCGTGAGGGGTACTCCAATCGGAATTCAGGCCATTGCTGATCTGTTTGCCTTGAAGTTCGTTGGTGCCAGGCACCAAAGGATTCACCACCATGAACTCCAGAATGCCATCAGCGTTTGCGGTGTCCTCGCACAACGTCTCACCACCGACAAGGCGGACGGTGAGCCGTGCATCGGGCAGACCGACGACCTGAATGGTGGGGTATCTCGAGGTTCCGCTGCCCGCCTGCGGTTGTTGGAACCTGGGGGGATCGGGCCTGTCCGCCGCGTCAACGGTAAAGGTACAGGTGTCACTGGCATTGGAGTCCACGCTGTTTACGGTCTGCACGACCTTGACCGTATTTTCGCCAGCCCCCCATTCCGCTGACGGGGTGAAGGTACGTTCCGCCCCACTGCTGGTGAAGTCGCCAGCCACCGGTTCATCGTTGTCGGTGAGCATTTTCAGGGTGACCGCTCCGGATGCCACCTCGGTAATGTTCAGCGGCTGTTTCAGTGCAACCGGGGCGGGCGGTGCCGCGATAGCCGGTTTTGGAGGCTTGATGTAGAACTCAAGCCTATCGGTGGCTTCGGACGTTTCCCCGTTTACGCTCTGTTGCGCTTTGATCAGTTGTTGCCCGGGCTGCCAAGGGAATTCGAAAAACCATAGGGTTGCGTCGTAGGTCACGGTGCCCGGTACAGGTTCGCCACTGTCGAATTGCACGAAGACTGTCGCCCCAGCCACGCAAGTTCCTTCCACCCTGACATTGGCCAAATGACTGGTTTTCGGTAAAGGGTGGGTGATCTCTGGCTTGGGTAATTTCGCTGCCACCACAACAGTAACCAGATCGCTAGGATCGGAGGGAACATCATCCACGGCTTGTACCACTTTCACCTTGGTGGTTCCTGACCAGTCCATGGTGGGTGTGAAGGTGCGCAAGCCGTCACTACCGGCAAAATAACCCGGCACCGTTTCCCCGTCCTCGGTCAGCATCTGCAGGGTGACGTCACCGCCCGCTACGCCGGTAATGGTCAGTGGCTGTTTCGAAGTGACCGGGTTCAATGGCTGTCGGATGACCGGTTTGTAGGGGCGCTTCACAACGCAAACCACATCGCTTGACTCGGAACTCACGCCACTGACGCTCTGTATGACCTTGACCGAAGTCTTGCCCGATGCCCACGAAAACTTTCGCGTGAAGGTGGCAGTATTATTACCGCTTGATCTGAATTCGCCATCCACACTGGTGCCTGCTTCCGTGAGCATTCGCAGGGTGACAATACCCCTTGCAACATTCTTGATGGTCAGCACCTGATAAGGTTCTGCCGGGATGGGGGGTTGTTCGATTTCCGGTTTTTGGGGGGGCGCGTACACAGTAACCAACACGCTTGGCGACGACGCTGCACCGTCGATGGTCTGCACGACCTTGATTTTTTGCGTGCCGGCCCAGTCCGCAGTCGGTGTGAAAGTACGAGATGCGTCGACTCCCGTAAAATCACCTTCAACCGCCGCGCCGTCCTCGGTAAACATTTGCAAGGCAACGGCACCGGGGACGACGCCGGTAATGTTCAGACGCTGTCTCGGCACGGCCGGTTTCGGTGGCTGGTCGATTTCCGGCTGGGAGGGTCGCACCAGAAAGGTAACCACATTGCTTGGATCGGATGACACGTCGTCCACGGACTGCACGGCCATGACCGCATTGTTGCCCGCAGGCCAAGGCGGCGACGGTGTGAACCTGCAAAGGGTTCCAGTGCTGAATTCGCCAGTCACCGTTGCGCCTGCTTCGGTCAACATCTGCAAAGTGCCGGGGGCGGATGAACCGTCCAGAAGGATCAGTGCGTATATCGAGCTCACGTAGCTTGGTGGCTGAGCAATCGACAGTTTGAAGGGTTGCACTGCAACGGTAACCAGATTGCTTGTATTGGCGACGTTGCCCACGGTCTGCACAACCTTGACCGTGGTCTTTCCCGCCTTCCACGCCGCCGTCGGGGTGAAGTAGCGAACGGGGACGCTGTCCGTGAAGGAGCCTGCAACCGGTCCGCCTGCCTGCGTGTACATTCTCAAGTCGTTATGACCGGATGAGGAGAAACTGATGGCCAGCACCTCTTTTACTGCTGCCGGGTCAGGTGGCGGAGCAATAAACAGTTTCACCACAATGGGCACCAGCTCGCTTGGATTGGAGGGGATACCGCATACGGTCTGTACGATCTTGACTTGGGTGGACACAGACCAGTCTTGCGCCGGTGTGAAGACACGGGTCGTCCCGCTGCCCGTAAATTCGCCTGCCACTTTTGCGTCAACTTCGTTGAACATTTCCAGCAAAGTAGCATCGAGTGAAACGGATTTGATGCTCAGCGTCTGCGTGGGTGTGGTCGGAACGGGGGGCCGCTCGATGATCGCGCTGGAGGGTCGAACAATGACGGCTACCAGACTGCTTGAATCAGATGCCACATCGCCAACGGTCTGCACGGCCTTGACCTTCGTGGAGCCCACCGCCCACGCTCCCGACGGTGTGAAAGTGTGAGTGGAGCTATTGAAGCTGCCAGCAACGGGTTCGTCTTTTTCCGTGAATATTTGTACAGTGGCCTTCTCCGGCCAGACACCATTGATCTTCAGCACCTGTTTTACTGAGCTGTAGTGGGGTGGAGATTCGATCTGCAGCGTAGGTGGTTTTACGCTGACGACCTTGATATCTGACCAGGCAGAGCTCTGTCCGCTGACCGGTCCTACCTGTTTTGCAGTGATCAAATGCTTACCAGGGGGCCACGCTTCACCGCTACTAACCGACCAATTGCCATCCTGCCAAACAGTCGTGGTTAACTGAACACCCTTGTTCTTGTCCTCAAGCCAGATCTCAAGCGTGGCGTTCTTGAGGCCACCCTCGCCGCTAACGCTGACTTTACGGTGTGGGTAAACAATTACGCCGACAATTTGCGGCGCAAACAGGGCGGCAAAATTGGTATAGACCGCCCAGCGAGACGGTACACCCTCATAGACCTGCAACGCCGTCATCGAATAGCTCTCGGTCATCGACAGAGGCTTTGTCAGGGTAGCCGTCCAGTTGCCATCTTCATCCACCGGCGCAGTTCCGATCACCAAATCACGTTGATCATACTCATACAGTTTGACCAAGGCGTCTGGATAACCTTTTCCACTTATTCGCGGTAGCGGCGTATGTACAACCTTAGGATTTGTGATCATGGGGGACCGAAAGTCAACTTCAAACCTCATGGTTACCGAGATGGATTTAGACTTGTCAGAACTAAATTCATGATCATACGTAAACTTGAAATTCACATCTGCCGAATGCTTATTACCTGCTATATAACCGCCCCCACTGACCTCATGCCAATAACCATCCTGAATCGCATTATCGTTTGTTAATTCCCTTTCAGACCAACTCCCTGCCGAGCTAAAACTCAAGTAGACATTACCCTTGCGCCGGCCGTTATCGGTTGCCGCATAACGCTTCGCCTGACAAGAAAACAAAGTGCCTGAAGGATTCCAAAAATACTCCACTAAAAGTTTTGCTTCCCATGGCAGGAATAAATCCGGGTACTTCACATGCAACGTCATTGTTGAAAATGACTTAATATTATTTCCTTCAACGCCCGCCCCCTGAATGCCACCCGCTGAATGCTCAATAAACTCTCCGCTGCCGAAAGCGTGCGAATTTTCCGACATTTCAACTGCGCTGTCTTCTTTTTTAGTATCGTCAGCTTCCATGACGACCTCCCTGGCTATTGCGAACTCAAGTTAGACAAAGGCACAACAGCCAATAATGCAAACAACACAAAACAAAAGTTTGCATACCTGCCAAGCGCAAACTAAAAGACACAATAGTTTATTGCGCAGACCATTCACAACTGTCACTTCTGACAGGTCTTCATAATCAAAGGAAATCACCAGATCAAACAAACTTCATCTTCATTATAAAAAGTCGTCAAAAAAACCAACCAACAAACAAACAGCTCTAAAAACCTATCAGACATTCCAATTGGTTCTATAGAACAACCCTCAACCTGTCAGGTCTGACAGGTTACGCCCCTTTCGTTTATCGTTAGTTTGCTCCTACCGGGCATTGCTTCAATGCCGCTCTTGGCTGGTAGGAGAATCACAATCATGGCTGACAACAATTCGTTGCTGCAGAGGCTGGTCAAACCCGACGTCTCGACACATAAGGGACGCACCGACTTCGCAACAGCCATGCAGAAAATGGGTTTCACCTCAGTCTTCGATATCGTACGTCAGCCCAAAGCCGCGTTCGTTGGCCAGGTCGCCAAATTCACCGATGCCAACGCTGAACTCGCCTACGACAATGCCATGGGCTATGCAGCGCTGATTTCGCGTTTGTACCGGGAGTACCAGACGTCCTCCGGTAAATTCCAGCAACTTTCTCAACGTAGCGGCGTTCGCGCACTGGTTCCGCTGGGGCCTACTTTTCAATCTCTGTTCAATGAAAGCTGGGACGACTTCTGCAAGGTCGGGGCGCTTGCTGCCATTGATATGGTGATTGCCTACCTGATCAACTTAAGGGTGTTTCTCCTGCAACTGGAAGCGACTAACGAAGACCCCAAGCGCCTATTGATGGACAGTCGCCGTCCCGACCTGAAGGGGCTCTTGATCACCCACGAAAGCACTTATACCCCAAGGCCAATGCTGGAACTGGTCACCCAGTTATTGGAAGATCGTTTGGGTGCTTTTCTGGAATCCAATCCGACTGATAAAGGCAAGTCCGCCCATGAGGCAGTGGCTGACCGGCGCTATCCCTTCGAACTGCCCTACAACTTCTATCACCATCAATGTCAATTGGGGCTGGCCGATAAAAAGCCTCGTCTGGGGGAATTGAACTATCGGGCCAGCCTGTTACTGCCGATCAAACAGCAATCAAGCAACGACTATGGCCAAGTGCAGAAACCGGTACTGCAAGCGCAACGTTTGTTATGCGGATTGAGCACGGAGCAACAGAACGTGCTGATCGAGCCCTCAGTGTTCAGTCATTTTTATCTGACCCGAGATGACCTGATCAAAGGCTGGGGAAGCCCAGGCACCACCCATCTGCGCCCGCATATCCCTCACAAGAGCTGCTATTTGTTGCTGACGGATCAGGAGGATGTCGCGGCCGTCAATCCGCAGGCACTAACGCCCACAGAAGTTGCAGGCAGCAAGACCGTCCTATCGCTGACCTTTCGCAAAGGCACCCAGACACAGGCTGCCAACGTCGATCTGAGTTCCAACGTTCCAGTTCTTTCAACGGGCTGGTTGATCAATCGCCTGCACGCTGCGTCAACGAACACCGTCATTTCCTACCTGAAGGGCGCCGCGTCCCTCCCCACGCCCACCGCACAGGGATACACCGCCAGTTTCGATCTGGTCACTGCCACCGCCGCCGGCGCCGAGACCGTCAAGCTGGCCCGACAGCGCTTCACCCTCACGCTCGATGAGCACTACACCCTGACACCCGCGCAAATGGATTTTTTCAGAAAGTCCTACGGTGTCGAGGTCTCGGAAAGTTCGCCACCGTGGCAATTGACGCACCTGACAGACTTCATGGCGCACACCGGCCTGAATGCCGAACACGTCGAAATGCTCCTGTGCCGACGGACCCACGCGGTGCGTTTGTCGCCCAACTGCCCCAGCCAGAACCCGCAACACGGGGGGGTGACGCTCCCGCAGACTGCCGCAAAAGTGCTGCCCTTCCCCCACCCGAACCAGTATGGCGCCTGCTACGTCAATGGCACCGGTGCAGACCTGTATGACAGCGGACGGGAACCTGACGCCGAATCGATCATCCGTGATCGGTTCGACAATGCGATGGGGCTGGAACAAATCACTGTGGGCGATAGCAAGCAATGGCGCCTGAGCAAAACCTCGCTCAACCGTCTCGACCGCCTGCAACGCATGATTCGCTTGCAACGCTGGTTGCAGATCCCCTTTGCCAAGCTGGACACGCTGATCATGTCTGCGATCCGTGCCGAGGGCGAAGACAACCTGGCGATGGAACTTAACGAAAACACGCTGCGTGCATTGGGCGTCTATCGCTACCTCAATCGGCGTCACGGCATCGAGCCTGAGGAGTTCGCCGCACTGATGCACGACCTCACGCCTTATGCCAGCGGCAAGGATGAAGTGCCGTTGTTCGATCAAGTGTTCAATCGCGTGCAACTGTTCGACACCCCACTGATCCTCGACCAACAGCCCATCAACCTGGAGGTCGTCGACACCGCCACGCAGAAAACCGTATTGCAATTGTGTGCCGGCCTCGGTGTGCAACCGACTGAAGATTCGTTTCTGTTGATTGCCTTACAAACCCAGAAGTACCTGACCACACTCAAGCGCGATTTGCCCACCGTCTCCTCGTTCTACCGCCAGGCCCGGATTGCCCGTCTGTTTGGATGTTCGGTCGCCGAGTTGCTGACGCTGGCAGGACTGCTCGGAGGTTCTGCTTATAAAACCGTGTTGGCGAGCGGCCACTTGAACGCGCAGAAGACCAGGGAACAAGCGGACATTCTCGATGTGCTGATGCAGTTGGACTGGGCCGTAGACTGGCTCAAGGACAGCCAACAAACCGTCACACAATTGCAACAGCGCCTGGGCCCACATGCCTCGGTGCGGGTCGAAGAACTGGACGGTGATCAGCAAGCCCAAGTGGCCGAGCCGCCGCCCCTGCCCGACGATCTGCTTGAGCGCCTGAGCAAGTTGCGGGACGACACGCGCCGCAGCATGGTGACCAAAGCGCAAGTGGCCGCATTAGGCCTTCCACTGCGTAAGGATGGAAAAAGCCGACCGCAGGACATCCAATGGTTCGGGCTACTGGTCAGCCATAAACTCATCACGGCAGACGGCCTGTTAATGGGCCTTGATCGTGCACTGACGCTGGTGGACGATCCGATCACCTGGCTACAGACAGGTGTCGCGCAAGTACTTAAAGACCTCGACCTTGAACAAGCTGTCAAAGACATGTGCGCCGAAAAACTCATCGAACTGCTGCTCGGTGCACATGACCGCCAGGTCCAGTTGCTCGAAGGATTGTTCCAGGAAACTGCCAAGCTGGCGCCGGACCGCTGCCAGGCGGTCATTCACTGGGCGCATTCGTCGGTCTACAGCATTCTGGTGCAAGCGCTCAAGGAAACGCTGCCCCCCGCATTGATCGAGCATTACCAGCGCGTCTCACGCCACGCCGAAATTGTTGTGCAACTGAGATTGAGCAACAGCGCCTTGCGCTTGTTCGTGGTCAATCCAACATGGCTGGGGGGCTCGGCATACGAGGGCAGCAACAGCGAGCCGTGGCTGTCCGACCTCTATCTGCTCGAACGCTTCAGTCAATGGTTCCACAGCCAGAGCCAATCGGAGGACAGCGTGCTGAGCTACTTCAGCGGCGCCAATCCAGCCAAGGCGCAATTGAAAAACAAAGCGCTGCGCACGCTCGCGAGCGAAACGGCCAACGCAGCACTGGCTCGTTTGCTGGAGTGGTCAGAAACGGAAGTGACCACGCTGACCAGCACCCTCCCCGATGAGCGCGCCAGCTCAATGGCCCAGGTCGACTGGGTACGTCGTTGCCAGGCCACTTGTCAGGCCAGCGGGCTGTCTGCCAAAGCACTGCTGCAAGCCACAGGGTTGACTGAAACAAGCCTGCTGAACGACTGGAAAATCGTTGGAGACGCGGTGATGGCCGCCAGCTCTGCCTCCGACTCAACACTGGCCAATGGTTAAGGAACGATCATGACGAGCGCCTTCGACGCCCCCCTCAATGAAGCATTTCGTGACGCGATGCTCGCCCTGTATCTGCATGAGGCCGTGCCCAACGACCCGTACCTGATCGAGCAGGGGTTGACCCAACAAATCAAGACTGCCAACGACCTCTACGAGTTCTGGTTGCTGGACGTGCTGATCAGCCAGGATGTGCCGACCAGCCCGGTGGCCTGTGCCATTGCCAGTTACCAACAACAGATCAACAGCATGATGCTGAACATGGAGCCGGGGTACAGCGACGACAGTTTCACACCCCAGCAGATGAAGACCTGGCGCGACGGTCTCAATCGCTACCCGATCTGGTCCGCCATCCAGCAGTTGCATTACTTCCCGGACATCTACCTTGACCCCACGCTGCGCCTGACCAAGACCAGCAGTTTCGAGCAACTGGAAAACGACCTCAACCAGGCACAGATTCAGCCCGAAACCGTACAGACTGCCGTTCTGTCTTATCTGGCAAAATTCGAGGAAATCGCCAACCTGAAGATCTGCAACGGTTACATCGATGGCGAAGATTTCGCCAACAGTACCTATTACTTCATCGGCAAATCCCCCGCCGAAAATGCCTACTACTGGCGCTCACTGGACATGAGCCAACGCCCGGTAAAAGAGCCCGCCGCCGCGTCTGGCAGTGTTCCGGACAAATTCGACAAGCCCCTGCCCAATGCCTGGTCGGACTGGCAGAGCGCCAATGTGCCGATTTCGGAAAAGGCCCTTGAACACACGATTCGTCCGTGCTGGTTCAACAACCGCTTGTTCGTGATCTGGGCCGAGCTGGAACTCCAGGATGCGGACGCCATGCAGTCACCTGAAGAAGGGAGAGCCGAGACCAGCGTCAAGGTCAATCCGCGGTTCCGTTTGTATGCCAGCTACAAGAAATACGACGACAGGTGGAGCACGCCCCGGGTCTATATCGAGAGCTATTGCCAGACACCGGCGCTCGTCGCCAAGCCCCTGGAACAGATCGCAGAGCAAACCCAGACCATAGCGGTGTATGACCACTCCACATCGCCAGAGTCGATGGTGATCATGTTGTATTCGAACTATCAGGACATACCTGACGATATTCCCGGCAATCGCGACAAATACGATTTTCTGCGAACGGTGCGAATCGACAAGAACTTCAATGTGACGTCGCTGTTTCCGTCATATGGCGTGGTGCCCAATGTCAAACCAGGCGCGCCTCCATCCGCCACGGCGTTGCAGGATGGCTCAGGGCATGTGCTGCTGATCGGCCACATCTTCGCCAATAAAAACGCTGGCCGTTTTCAGTACTGGCTTCCCTCCAGCACCCCGGTGTTTGGTGCTATCGAGCACGCAACACCGGAAACAGAAAAGGACACTTGGGACTTCAACGATTGGCAGTCGCGCATCAAGACCTGTGAAGAAGATGTCGAGCTTGTCTACCATCCTGGCGATTCAAGTATCGGATTGACCTTGAGACTGAATGAAGGCTTTCCGGATGTCACCACGATCAGATTCTCTGTTTTTAGTTTATCCAAGGAGGAACTCTTCCACTTGACTCTAGTGTTCAGTCATACAGACAAGCGTGAATGGCTCACGCTGCTCGAAGGTTCAGAGATCAAGTCCTTCGGTGAATTCATGAATAGCCACGATACGGTGTATTGCTTCAGAGGCTGGCCAGACAGCATCAGAAGTCTTATTTCCGATCCTGACAGAAACAACCGAACTGAATTCTCCGTTCCTCCCATAGCGCCGGGCGGCAGCGCATCTCTGGCAGGGAAATTGGCGGGTTCGTACATACTCGACCGATTGCGCGATTCCCCTAATGAAATTTGGCTCTCTGATGTCTGGCGCGTTCCCAGAGGTGAAGAGCAATCTACGATGTCCATTTTTCCGCTCATCCAGAATCATGTCGTCGAGACTTATGGTTACCAGCTTTTCATAGGGCACCCTCTGGACGTAACGGCCACTGAGTTTCCTGCAAAACTTGAAGATATGCGTCCCCTGTATAGCTCCGGGATCGTCGACAAACTGCCCGAATACTCAGGCGGGGGCGCAATCACAGTCCCCGTCGACAAGATTAGCTACCAACCCGTCGGCTGGCCGGTTAAATGGCCCGACAAACCGAATGAGCTGAAAATTCCACTCGTGTACGGCGTCTTGATCCACAACAAGCATCGCTTAGGCCATTCACTCGTTGGCGCAGCCCTCAAAGCGATATCCATCGCTTGGGGAGAGACTCTCGCAGCAGAGCAAAAAATAGCGCCGCTCATCAACAACAACGACAACGCTTCTCTGGGCAATGCTCAATACATCGACTTTACCGAATCAAGCATCAATTTCAGTGACGGATGTGAATCTAAAGAAGGTTATCGAGCGCCCATCCGCATGAACACCACCTTCGCCCGGGAATTGATCCAGCTCGCCGAAAGCGGCATGGATCCGCTGCTGAGTTGGCACACCCAGACACAGCAGACAGAACCGCCCATTCCCGATGGTCTCGGCGCGCAATCGATGGATTTCTCCGGCGCGTACTACCTGTATTTCCTCGAACTGTTCCTGTACTTGCCATGGCTGGTGGCGTATCGCTTGAATGAGGAACAGCAATACGAAGAAGCCAAACACTGGCTGGCGTATCTCTTCAACCCTTCACGGCAAAACGCAGATCCGGGGCATCCCGGCTATTGGCAGGCTGTGCCTCTTGAAACGCCCGTCTGGCCCGGTGCGCCAGACCCCAGCCAGGCCATTGTGTATCCGGACGATCCGCATCAGATTGCACTCAGTTTTCCCGTGCACTTTCGCAAGGCCTTGTACGGACTCTATATCGATATCGAGAGCAATCAGGCTGATCAGGTGTACCGAGAACTGACACCGGACGGTTTGGCAGAAGCCAAGTTGCGCTATGTCCATATCCTCGATTTGCTCGGGCCGCGCCCGGATGTGCGGCAAGTAGACGATTGGTCACCGATTACGCTGGATGAGTTGAGTGCTGCGAAAAATGACGACCTGCGTGCCTTCGAACAACAACTGATCGCCACCCAACGACAACTTCAGGAGCAGCCGCCGCTGCGCATCGGCAAGGCCCCGCAATCGCAGGACGCGCCATTGCTGTGTCTGCGGCCTTACCGCGAGGATTCATCGTTGTCCACCGTGGACAATCCGTATTTGCGCCGTCCGTTCAACCCTGAACTGATCAAGCGCTGGGACAGGGCCGAAGGCCGCTTGTACAACCTGCGCCATAACCTCGACATGGCGGGTAATCCCTTGAACCTGCCGTTGTTCGCCGCGCCACTGGACCCGCGCGCCCTGCTCGCTGCCTGGGGCCAGGGCCTGTCCGGGGCGGCGCTGAGTCGGCTGTTGAACCCACAGATTCCCCATTACCGCTTCAGCTTCATGTTCGCTCTGGCGCAGAACGCGGTGGACAGTGTGATCCAGTTCGGCTCGACGCTGTTGTCACTGATCGAGCGCAAGGAGCAGGCGCAGTATCTTGAGTTGCAACAGCAGCAGGCGTGGAATCTGGCGAAGGTGGCGGTGGATATTCAAACTCAAGCCATGAAGATTGATGAGAAAAACCGTGCAGCGTTGATGGCAAGTCAGACCACCATTCTGAGGAGGGTCAATTATTACGATGAGCTACTGGACGCTGGGTTGAGCGCTGATGAGAAGATCATCAGCGAGAGTTTCAATCGTGCTGCTCTTTTTGACGAGACGAGTCATATCATCGCCGGATTGGGTCACCTGGCAAGGACTCTCCCTGCAATTTTTGGATTTGCAACTGGTGGGTCGGACTGGGCTGGACCTTTTCTTGCTACTTCGTCAGGCCTGTCGGCTGCATCCACAGTAAGGCGTAATTGGGCAAGCCTCGCTGAAATGACGTCACGATTTGATCGCCGCGCCCAGGAATGGACCCAAGCACGCGACCAGGCAAAACTCGAAGCCGAACAGATCGAAGCACAACTCGCCGTCTACGAAGAACAGCACAAGGCCACCCAACTGCAACTGCGCCAGGCACAAACCGCGCTGAACCACGCCAAAGCGACCCACGACTTCCTGCTCAGCAGCAACCGCTTCAGCCGCTCACAGACCTACGACTGGCTCAACAGCAAGTTCGCCGGGTTCTACAACGGCGCTTATACCACCGCGCAATCGTTGTGCCAGGCGGCCGAGGCCTGCTGGCAGTACGAAATGGGCGACTTCACGCAGACCTTCATCCGGCCCGGTGGGTGGAACTCCACCTACCGCGGCCTCGGTGCCGGCGAAGAGCTGAAAATGAGCCTGCAGCGCATGCACGGCGATTACCTGAAAAACAATAAACGCGAACTGGAGATCCGCAAAACCGTCTCGCTCAAAGAACTCAAGACCAAGTACCCAGACGTCGCTGGCAACAAGACCTGGGAAGAGATCAAGCAGTCTCTGACGGACAATGGCACCTGTGAATTCGAACTGACACAAAAAATGTTCGACGACGATTACGCCGGGCAAAACCACTACCTGCGCCGGATCAAGACGATCAGCGTGACCCTGCCGATCAGCATTGGGCCTTATAAAGATATCTGCGCCGTGCTGACTCAGACCTACAGCAAAGTCGAAATGGCCGCCACCCTCGGCAACGCCAAGGAAAACCTGCGTGCGAGCCAACAGATCGCCCTCTCCCACGGCACCGACGACAACGGCCTGTTCCAGCTCAACTTCCAGGACGAACGCTACCTGCCATTTGAATGCACCGGGGCCATTTCGCGCTGGGTTCTGACCTTACCCAACCACGAAGCCCAAAAGGCCATGATCCTCTCCCTCCAGGACATCATCCTGCACCTGTGTTACACGGCCAGACGCGAGGGCGGTTCGCTATGAACGGACAACAGCCAGCGCAACAGTCGACGATGCAAATCAACACCCCTGCTCTACCGAAAATGGGCGGCGCCATTCAAAGCGTTGGCAAGGGCTGGGGAAGCGTTGGCACCTCCGGCACGGCGTCCCTGGAACTGGCCCTGCCGATCTCTCCCGGCCGCGGCTTTGCCCCAGCGCTAGGGTTGGGTTACAGCAGCAATGTCGGCAACAGCCCGTTCGGAATCGGCTGGAAAATGACGATCAATGCCATCAGCCTGCGCACCACTCAAGGTACGCCAACGTACGATGGCACCGACCAGGTGGTGGGGCCTGGCGGCGATGTGTGGATGCCCGAGCGTGACGAAAGTGACGGTAAACCGATTTCCCGTACCGTCACCGAATACAACCACCGGCCACTGGCCGGCGAGTACAACGTGGTGCGTCACTGGCCGCGGGTAGAGGGTGAGTTTGCCCTGATCGAACATTGGGCCTCTGCTGCAGACACTGCGGGTTTCTGGCTGATACACGGCGCAGATGGCAGTCTGCATATGTATGGCAAAACCGAAAGCTCGCGTCGCAGCGACCCAAACAACCCGCAGCATGTCGGCGTGTGGATGATCGACGAAAGCCTCAACACCCGAGGCGAGCACATCGTCTACGAGTACAAAGTCGAAACCGACCCGCCCCAAGCCCCGCAGTGGCGTGACTACCGCGCTCAGCGTTATCTCAAGCGCGTGTGTTACGGCAATGCCGAGGCCAACCCGCACCTGTACGCCTGGGAAACCGACAGCTGGAAAAAGCAGCACTGGCACTTTCAACTGGTGTTCGATTACGGCGAGCGCAGCAGCGATCTCGAACAGGTACCGACCTTCGCTGAACAAAAAACCTGGTCCGGTCGCGGCGACCCGTTCTGGAACTACAGCTACGGTTTCGCACTGGGCACCCAACGCCTGTGTCGGCAAGTGTTGATGTTTCATCATTTCACCAAGGAACTGGGGGATTCGCCCGCACTGGTTCAGCGCCTGCTGCTGGAACACCGGGTCAGTCCGTTGGGTTACAACCAACTGACTGCGGCTCATATTCAGGCTTACGACAGCCTGGGCCAGACAGAAAGCCGACCGCCGATGGAGTTCAGCTACAACCCGTTCGAACTCGACTCGACGCATCGCAACTGGACACCGTTTGCGCAAATGCCCGGGCTCAACGACGGCCAGCACTATCAACTGGTGGACCTGTACGGCGAAGGTATTCCTGGGGTGCTGTGTCGCTACGACCAGGCCTGGTATTACCGCGAACCGTTACGCAGCGAGACCGGCGGCGACGACGTGAGCTACAGCGACTGGAAACGTCTGGAGCACATTCCTGTGACAGACAGCAGCAAGCCGATTCACCATTCGCTGACTGACCAGACCGGCGACGGCAAGCTCGATTGGGTAATTGCCATGCCGGGGATGTGTGGTTGTTTCACCCTGGATCCGGACCGCAACTGGTCCTCTTTCGTGCCCTTCGATGCGTTTCCCAACGAGTTTTTCCACCCGAAGGCGCAGATGACCGATCTGGTCGGTGACGGCCTGAGCGACCTTGCGCTGATCGGCACCCGCAGTGTGCGCCTTTACGCCAACCGCCGTGCGGCAGGGTTTGCCAACGGCGTCGACGTGCCTCATTCGGTAAAAACCGCCGAAGGGGATGACGATGAACTGCCAACACCGAGTAATACGCTAACCGAGTTGGTGGCCTTCGCCGATGTACTCGGCAGCGGCCAACAACATCTGGTGCGCATCCGTTATAACGAAGTCAAATGTTGGCCCAACCTGGGCCATGGGCGTTTCGGCAAGGGTTTTGTGCTGTGTGCCTTGCCATTTGTCGACAGCGAATTCAATTGCGCACAGGTGTTGCTGGCCGACCTCGACGGCTCGGGGGCGACCGACCTGATCTACCTGGAGCCCGATGGTCTGCGGGTCTTCATGAACCATGGTGGCAACGGTTACGAGCAGACCTGGGACGTATTGTCCTGGCCCGAGGGCGTGCACTACGATCGGCTCTGCCAGGTCAGCACCGCCGACCTGCAAGGGCTCGGTTGCTCCAGCATCGTCCTGACGGTGCCGCACATGACGCCCCAACACTGGCGCTATGATTTCGTCAAAGCCAAGCCTTACCTGATGAATCGCACCTGCAACAATATGGGTGCCAGTACCGGCGTCACCTATCGCAGCTCAGCCCAGGAATGGCTCGATGAAAAACAGGAGCAACATGCCGCCAAGGTCGAAAACCCGGTCTCCCGCCTGCCGTTCGCCATGCACCTGGTCAGCCGGCAAACGCAATTCGACGACATCACGGGTAATCGACTGAGCCAGGGCTTGCGCTATCGGGGTGGTTATTACGATCGCCTTGAACGCGAGTTCCGCGGTTTTCGTGTACTGCTGCAGACCGATACCGAAGCCTCGGCGGCGGAGCGCGCAACGGTCGGTTTCACCGCGCCAATCCTCAGCAAGACCTGGTTCCACACGGGGGATGCCATCGATCCTGCGAGGGACGGTTATTACGTTGGAGATGAATTGGCTGTTGCCCTGCAACCCACGTTGCTGCAGAACTACCACTTTAACGATCGGGCGACGCAGCCCTTCGCCGCCGATGATGAAGGCATCACCCGTGAAATAGCCCGAGCCCTGAGCGGCAGGGTACTGCGTTCGGAAACCTATGCGGCAGATGACGCCCCCCTCACCGCGGTGCCGTACGCGGTTCAGGAACACCGCCATCTGGTGCGGGTGCTGCGTCCCAAAGGCAAGCATCAGCCCTATGCGGTGCTTCAACCTCTGGCTCTGGAGTCCATCAGTTACCAATATGAGCCAGCCATCGCGGACGACCCGTTGTGCCAGCATCACATCAACCTTGAGTGGGACGAATATGGCGCCTGCGTCCACAGCTTCGACGTCCACTACGCACGACGCAAGCACGTTGGCGATACGCCGCCCTTCAGTGACGAACATCAGAAAAACTGGTGGAAGGATGCCCATGACGAGGCGCAACAGAACTGGTACCTGACGCAAACCAGATCGCAGCCCATCCACTTGCCGAACACCCAGGCGTGGCGCCTGGGCCTGCCCTATCAAAACCGCACGAACGCCCTGGTTCTGGAAAATACCGCACTGAGCCCCGCCAGTATCCACCATGACCGGTTTCTTGAACTGAGCCGGGAAAATGGGGAATGGGCAAAACAGGCGATGCTGACGAGTCTGTCCCGCCAGCACTACATGGACCCCGAGAACGGCCAGCCCCTGGCGCCTGGGGCCACGACCTTCGAAGGGTTGACCGCTCACCTTGAAACAGCCGAACTCGATAAAATCGCCCTGAGCGCCTACGACAGGCTCAAGGATGATCAAGGCAACATGCCCTTCAACCTGAAAGAAAAACTCGAATCACCGCAAGTGGGCTACCACATCATGGATCTGTTCCTGCCCGAGGTAACCCGCCAAGCGGTGCAAGATCCCGAGGACGCCAAAAACTATCTGTGGTCGGTGCATCACGGCTTTCCCACCTACCACACGCTGGATGGCTTTTATAACGTCCAGAAGTACCGGGAAACCCGCAGCCACGGCGAAACCCTGATCACCTACGACACACACTGGTGCCTGACCATCGCCGTGACCTTGCCGGACGGTTGCACCACGCGCAGCCTCGATGTGGATTACCGCACCTTCCTGCCGGCCGCCATCGAGGACGCCAATCGCAATATCCAGGAGGCGCGCTACAGCGCGTTCGGCGAACCGCTGGTAACCAGTTTCCATGGCACGGAACTGGGAGAGCCGGTGGGCTTCGATCCGCTGGAGACCTATGTGCCTGCGCCTGACCGCGACCCTGCCATCGCCATCGCCGATCCGCACAACGCCATCGGCAATTTTGCCAGTGCCGGGTTCTCCGATACGTTCAGCTGGATGGGCCGTCTCTCACGAACCGCGCCCCCCTCCCCGGCATGGTTCGAATGGGCCAGGGCTGAAGGATTTGTATTGCCTGGCGGGCACCTCTGCGACAGGGCCCGGCAACATATTGCCGCCCTGGAAAAACCCGACCCGAACGAGACGATCCTCAAACAACAAATCGACGCGGCACAACGTGAGCCGGTTTACGCCGTTGCCATGCTGGCCGACCGCTTTCCCCACGACGTTGAAAAGATGCAAGTGCGGGTCAGCATCACCTGTATGGACGGCTTTGGCCGGCCCCTGCAAACCAAACAGGAAGTCGAACCAGGCCTGGCCTGGCTGACCCATGAAAACGGTGAACTGATCCTCAAGCCTGACGGCACGCCAGAGCAAGCCCAGGTGCCGAGACGGTGGCGCGTCAGCGAACCGGTGGAGTACAACAACAAAGGCCAGAAAGTGCGGATCTACCGGCCCTATTTCGCCGACCAGCCGCGCTATATCAATGACCGGTCAATGCGCCAACATGCCTATCACGACCAGCAATTCTACGACGCGGCGGGGCGCCCGACCGAAACCGTGCTGGCCAAGAAAATGCTGCAAGGCAACCCGGCGACATTGAAGCCCTTGCGCCGGGAAATCTGGTACTGGATCTGGTGCACGGTGGCCTTCGATGAGAACGACCTGTTTGAACCGCCACCGGAACAACGGCGTGGCAACTGGTGGTCATGAAGATCGGCATTGATTCATCTTCCCCGCGCCTGACAGCCATCGACAGCCGCGGCTTGCCCGTGCGGCAGATTGCTTACTGGCGCCAGGCTGCTGAAACCGAGGCGCGCATCACGCTTCAACAGCATGACGCCGCCGGGTGGCGCGTCAGCCTGATGGGCGAAGCGAATCTGCTCGCGATGGCGTCAGCACAGCCAGCATCTTCGTTGGCGGCCCCAGCGCTTTCGCGAGCAGGCTCACGCCCACAGGGTTAGGCGGCCGGCTCGACCTTATCCAGCGCGCTGTTCACCGCCAGTTCGCCGAGCATGACGATCTGTGCAATCCCCAGCAACGTCTTGCGGTGCGTGCCTTCGAGCAACGCGGCGAAGTCACCGAGCATGACGCTGGCCGAGGACAGGGACTCGCTGGCGTTGGCCAGCAGGGATTCGGTGTCGGCGGTGGGGTTGACCAGGAACATCTGGTTCTGGACATAGGGCGTGGCCATGATGGTGGCCGTGGGTTTGAGGTAGAAGTCGAGGGCGCGGTCGGCGGCTTCGTGGAGTTTGCGGGTGTCTTCGCCCGCGTAGGGGGACGTTGTATGGGCGTGCGCTGGAACGGTTGTTTCCGGGGGATTGGGTGTTGGCTTTTTCATGTTGTTTCTCCTTCTGAACGTTGAAGCTGATCCATTCGGTTCCACGCGAAGGGGTGGCAGCTGTACGCAGGTTGGAACCCGGGGAACGGAGAAACCCGGCAGACTCGAAAGTCTCCCGCGTACAGCCGCCATAACAGACTGCACACCATGAAGGTGGGCAAGCATACGTCATGAAAGACGCTTTGGCGTTGATACGTTCTCCGGGGTTCCAATCCCGATCGCTGATTTGGCAGCGACGTTCACAGCCTAGAGAGCCGACGTCCGACGGACAACCTGAAAACATTGTGGGAAGGTTCTGTATTTTCGGAAAACCTTTAAACATCCCGAATCGAAATACTCGCCAGCGCCAGGACTGTTGTGAAGGCAATGACTTGGGCGAGGGCATTAACTATTCGGAATGCGTCGCCGCTCTATTGGATCAACGCGAAACCTGTGGGCGCTCGATGGCGGTGGTTCTGGCACAACTGAAAACGGCACCTTGCGGTGCCGTTTGCCCTTCACACATCAGCTTTTATTTACGCGCATCTGCCCAGGATTTCAGCAGTTCGTTGTAGCTCACGGTCTCGCCCTTCGGCTTCTCGTTCGCCAGTTTCGGTTTCGGCGCGCCCGGTTGATCGAACCAGTATTGCGCGTCGCGTTCCGGGTTCATTTTCGGTGCGCACGTGGCTTGGGCTTTGGAGCGTTCCAGACGCGACATGATCGCGTCCTGATCCTTGGCCAAACCATCCAGCGCTTGCTGCGGGGTCTTCTCGCCGCTGGCCGCTTCGGCGATGTGGCTCCACCACAGTTGCGCCAGACGTGGATAGTCCGGCACGTTGGTCCCGGTCGGGGTCCATTGCACGCGGGCCGGGCTGCGGTAGAACTCGACCAGACCACCGAGTTTCGGCGCCAGATCGGTCATGGCCTGCGAGTTGATGTCCGACTCGCGAATCGGCGTCAGACCGACAATGGTTTTCTTCAGCGATACGGTTTTCGAAGTCACGAACTGCGCGTACAGCCACGCCGCGAGTTTCTGTTTCTCCGGCGTGGATTTCATGAACGTCCACGAACCCACGTCCTGATAACCAAGCTTCATGCCCTCCTCCCAATACGGCCCGCGCGGCGATGGCGCCATCCGCCATTTCGGCGTGCCGTCGTCATTGACCACCGGCAGGCCCGGTTTGGTCATGTCGGCGGTGAAGGCGGTGTACCAGAAAATCTGCTGAGCGATGTTGCCTTGCGACGGCACCGGGCCGGACTCGGAGAACGTCATGCCCGCTGCTTCCGGTGGCGCGTACGCCTTGAGCCAATCGACGTATTTGGTCGTGGCAAACACTGCCGCCGGGCCGTTGGTGTCGCCGCCTCGGGTCACGCTGGAACCCACCGGGTGGCAATCCTCGACACGAATGCCCCACTCGTCCACCGGCAAACCGTTAGGCAAGCCCTTGTCGCCGCCGCCCGCCATGGAGAACCAGGCATCGGTGAAGCGCCAGCCCAGCGACGGGTCTTTCTTGCCGTAGTCCATGTGCCCGTAAACACGTTTGCCGTCGATTTCCTTGACGTCTTCGCTGAAGAATTTGGCGATGTCTTCATAGGCTGACCAGTTCACCGGTACGCCCAATTCGTAGCCGTACTTTTCCTTGAACCTGGCTTTCAGGTCCGCGCGTTCAAACCAGTCAGCGCGGAACCAGTACAGGTTGGCGAACTGCTGGTCGGGCAGTTGATAAATCTTGCCGTCCGGCGCGGTGGTGAACGAAATGCCGATGAAGTCCTTGATGTCGAGGGTCGGCGAGGTGAAGTTCTTGCCTTCGTTGGCCATCAGGTCGGTGATCGATTCGGTCTTGCCGTAACGAAAGTGCGTGCCGATCAGGTCCGAGTCGTTGACCCAGCCGTCGTAGATATTCTTGTCGGACTGCATCACCGTCTGCATTTTTTCCACCACGTCGCCTTCTTGCAGCAAGTCGTGGGTGAGCTTGATCCCGGTGATTTCGCTGAAGGCCTTGGCCAGCACCTTGGACTCGTATTCATGGGTGGTCAGGGTTTCCGAAACCACCTTGATTTCCATCCCGCGAAACGGCTCGGCAGCCTTGATGAACCACTTCAGTTCTTCGAGTTGCTGATCGGCCGTCAGGGTCGACGGTTTGAATTCGCTGCCGATCCACTTTTTCGCAGCGTCCTCGTAGGCATCGGCCCAGGCCGACGCGCTCAAACCGCTGAGTGCCAGCAAGGCTGCCAATGAAATGCTATGTCGCAGCTTATTGTTTTTGTCGAACATAGAGACCTCCTGTTTAGGATTTCGGAGCACGGTTGTCGAGCGACTCGACTAGCCCCAACGCATCACAGCCAACAGCCACACCAGGGACAACGCGGACGCCACCCAGATGCTCCAGTCGGTGGCGCCGATGACCAGCAAATGCAGGTAGGCGCTGCCGAGAAGACCGATAAACAAGCGATCGCCACGGGTGGTGGCAATCGGCAGAAAACCTCGCCGCAGGACGCTCGGCGAACGCAGCTCCCACGTCGTCATGCCCACCAGTAGCAAGCCTATGACGATAAAGAATGCCGCGGTGGGGGTGGTCCAACTCATCCATTCCATCATCAGTTCCTCAGACCCGGCCGAGGGCAAAGCCCTTGGCCACATGGTTGCGAACAAACCAGATCACCAGCATGCCCGGCAAAATGGTCAACACCCCCGCCGCCGCCAGCACGCCCCAATCGATCCCCGAGGCCGATACCGTGCGGGTCATCACCGCCGCAATCGGCTTGGCGTTGACCGAGGTCAACGTGCGCGCCAGCAACAGCTCGACCCAGGAAAACATGAAGCAGAAAAACGCCGTGACGCCGATGCCGGAACCGATCAACGGGATGAAAATCTTCACGAAGAACTTGGGGAAACTGTAGCCATCAATGTAGGCGGTTTCGTCGATTTCCTTCGGCACGCCGGACATGAAGCCTTCGAGAATCCACACCGCCAGTGGCACGTTAAACAGGCAGTGCGCCAAGGCCACGGCAATGTGCGTGTCGAACAGGCCAATCGACGAATACAACTGAAAGAACGGCAGCAGGAACACGGCCGGAGGGGCCATGCGGTTGGTCAGCAGCCAGAAGAACAGGTGCTTGTCGCCCAGGAAGCGGTAGCGTGAAAACGCATACGCCGCCGGCAGTGCCACGCTCAGGGAAATCACCGTGTTCAGGCTCACGTAGTACAGCGAGTTGATGTACCCGCTGTACCAGCTCGGATCGGTGAAGATCACCTTGTAGTTCGCCAGCGTGAAGTCCTGTGGGAAAAGTGTCAGACCGCCGAGGATTTCGGTGTTGCTCTTGAACGACATGTTCAGCAGCCAGTAGATCGGCACCAGCAGGAACAGGATGTAGACCAGCAACGGAATCAGCTTTCTTTTGCTCATGGCCGGGCCTCAGCGGTTGGCGTCGGAGTGCGTCATGGCGGTGTAGAACAGCCAGGACACCAACAGGATGATCAGGAAGTACACCAGCGAGAAAGCCGCTGCCGGCCCCAGGTCGAATTGGCCTACGGCCATTTGCGTCAGCGTCTGACTCAAGAAGGTCGTGGCATTACCCGGCCCGCCCCCGGTGAGCACAAACGGCTCGGTGTAGATCATGAAACTGTCCATGAAACGCAACATCACCGCGATCAGCAGCACGCTTTTCAGCTTGGGCAACTGGATGTGACGGAACACTGCCCAGGCGGACGCCCGATCGATGCGCGCCGCCTGGTAATACACATCGGGAATGGCGCGCAATCCAGAGAAACACAGCAGCGCCACCAGCGAAGTCCAGTGCCAGACGTCCATCACCAGCACCGTCACCCAGGCGTCCATGGTGTTGGCCGCATAGTTGTAGCTGATGCCCATCGCGTTGAGACTCGACCCGAGCAAGCCGATGTCGGCGCGGCCAAAAATCTGCCAGATCGTGCCCACCACGTTCCACGGGATCAGCAGCGGAATCGCCAGAATAATCAGCACCAGCGACGACCAGCGGCCCTTGGTCGGCATGGTCAGGGCAATCGCAATGCCCAGCGGAATTTCAATCAGCAACACGCACGCCGAATAGATGAACTGGCGCAGCAGCGAATCATGCAGACGCGGATCCAGCAGCACCTGCCGATACCACTCAGTGCCGACGAAGTAGCGGCTGGATTGGTCGAAGATGTCCTGCACCGAGTAGTTGACCACGGTCATCATCGGGACGACCGCACTGAACGCCACCAGTAAAAACACCGGCAACACCAGCCACCAGGCCTTGTTGTTCTGCACCTTGTTCATGGCTGCACCTCATTGTCTTCAGTGGCTGGCAGCAGGAATTCGTCGGCATAGACCATCAGCCACTGCGCCGGAAAACTGATGTACGCCGTGCCCTGCGGCACCGGTTTGTCTTCCGCCAGGCGCACTTTCAACGCCACGCCGTCGAGATCGAGGGTCATGATCTTGTAGGTGCCGAGGTCTTCGACGTGTACGACGTGTGCCTGCATCGCGTCGTCAAACGGCTCATCCCAGACATGAATGAACTCGGGACGGATACCGACCTTCAGATTTTTCCACTGACCGTGTTCGATATGACGCTGCAAGGCGTCAGACAGCGGCAGGTGCGTCGAGCCGAAACCGACCCCGCCCGGTTGCGGCTGCACGTCGATCAGATTCATGCCGGGGCTGCCGATGAAGTAGCCGACAAAGGTGTGGCTCGGCCGTTCGAACAACTCCCGTGGCGTGCCGAACTGGACGATCTGGCCGCCGTACATCACCGCGATTTTGTCGGCGAAGGTCGAGGCTTCGAGTTGATCGTGGGTCACGTAGACCATGGTGATGTTGAACTGCTCGTGGATCTGCTTGAGCTTGCGTCGCAGTTTCCACTTCAGGTGCGGATCGATCACTGTCAGCGGTTCATCAAAGAGGATCGCCGACACGTCGTCGCGCACCAGGCCCCGGCCCATGGAGACTTTCTGTTTCTCGTCGGCGGTGAGGTTGCGCGCCTTTTTGCTCAGCAACTCTTGCAGGTCGAGGACTTCGGCAATTTCCTGCACCTTGCTGTGCACTTTCGCCTCGGCCATGCCCTGATTGCGCAGGGGAAACGCCAGGTTGTCGAACACGGTCATGGTGTCGTAGACCACCGGAAACTGGAAAACCTGAGCGATGTTGCGCTTCTCCGGGGTCAGGTCGTTGACCGCTTTGCCGTCGAATAACACATGCCCTTGCGAGGGGCTGAGCAGGCCGGAAATGATGTTGAGCAACGTCGATTTGCCGCAACCGGACGGGCCAAGCAGCGCATAGGCGCCACCCTGCTCCCAAACGTGATCCATCTCGCGGATCGCATAATCCTCTGCACCGCCGGGGGTTTTACTGTAGCTGTGGGCGAGGTGTTGCAAACGGATTTCGGCCATCAGGCAACCCTCGCGACACGCCGCCCCGGTGCTTGCACCAGGCGGCCCTGCGCATCGAAAACAAACAGTTTGTGGGTCGGGATATAAATGCGGATCGGCTCGTCGACGTCGTATTCGTGAACGCCGGACAGGTGCAACACCAGCAGGAAATGCTCGTTGCGCACATGCAGGAAGGTTTCCGAACCGCTGATCTCGGCGACTTCCACCGTGACGGCCAATTCCAGATCGTCATCGTTGCTCGGCACCAGCGAAATGTGGCTGGGGCGCACGCCGAAGCGGAACTCACCTTCGCCCACCGAACGCAGATCAACGTTTAACGGGAAGTGTACGAAGTTGGCAAAACTCACTTCGTTACCGGCGATGCGCCCCGGCATCAGGTTGATCGGCGGCTCGGAGAACAACTCGGCGGCCAGCACGGTTTGCGGCTGGTGATACACCGAGGTCGACGGGCCGCTCTGGATCACCCGCCCCTCGTGAAGAATCGTCGTGGTGCCGCCCAGCGCCAGCGCTTCGTTAGGCTCGGTGGTGGCGTAAATGGCGATGGTATGGCGCTGCTTGAACAACTCGCGCATTTCCTGACGCAGTTCTTCGCGCAGTTTGTAGTCGAGATTGACCAGCGGCTCGTCGAACAGGATCAGTTCGGCATCCTTGACCAGCGCCCGGGCCATGGCGGTGCGTTGCTGCTGCCCGCCGGAGAGTTCCAGCGGATAGCGCTGCAGAAACTTCTCGATGCGCAGCATCTTTGCGGTTTCCTGCACCTTGCTGTGGATGATCTCTTTCGAGACGCCAGCCTGACGCAGCGGCGAGGCGATGTTCTCGAACACGGTCATGGTCGGGTAGTTGATGAATTGCTGATAAACCATCGACACATTGCGCAGACGCACCGGGCGATGGGTGACATCGACGCCGTTCATCAGGATGCGGCCGCTGTCGGGCTTGTCCAGACCGGCCATCAGACGCATGAGACTGGTTTTGCCAGACAGCGTGCGGCCGAGCAAAACGTTGAAGGATCCGGGTTCGAATTTCAGGCACGCATCGTCGATCCAGCTCTGGCCCTCGACGGTGCGGCAAACGTGCTCCAGGGTGAGTGACATGGCTCGGCCTTTTTATTATTGGAGTCAAGCGACCTGTGCAGTAGAGCGACATTCGTGCCAGAAATGGCAAGTTGTTGATTTGTTGTGAAAATCGTTGAAACCGCCGGGAAACGGCGTTCATTGCTGAACACATTTGAACAGTTTGGCGATTGACAATGAACAATAGTGAACAACACTCTATGGATGCTTTTGCCCAATCTCATGACCGCTGAAGATCCCAATGTGGGAGCGCGAATGCGGTGTGTCATTCAACTGATTCATTGACTGATCCACCGCATTCGCGAGCAAGCCAGCTCCCACCGTTTTGAGCTGTGCTGTTTCAGGATTTGGGTTCATAACAACAATAAAAATCGCTGCATCAGAGGCTGACTGCCATGGCCGAACCTGCCCCGCCGCTGTCCCACGACGCGCTCGTCCAGAGCTCCTGGCAACGTTGTCGGGCGTTTGGTCTGGATCATCAAAGCGCTCCGGCGTTCGATCAATTACCCGCCTCGGGTATTGCGCACCTGCTCGACCGCCATCACTCGCTGGTGCAAACCACCCATCAGGAAGTGTTGCCCTACTACGAGAACATCCTGAGCAATTCCAATTGCCTGATCATGCTCGCCGACAACCAGGGCCAGGTGCTGACCTCGTGGGGTACGCAACGGTTTATCGCGCCGAATCTGGCCCGAGGCTTTCAGGCCGGGGCGAGCTGGATGGAACGCTGCAGCGGCACCAACGCCATCGGCACTGCGCTGGCCTGCGAGCAAGCGGTACACATCGAACACGATGAGCATTTTCTGAAAGCCAACCGCTTCATGACCGGTTCCGCCGCGCCGATTTTCGACGCCGAGCGCAAGGTCATCGCGGTGCTTGACGTGTCCAGCGACAGCTATCTGCCGCCCTCACACACCTTGGGCATGGTCAAGATGATGAGCCAGACCGTGGAAAACCGGCTGATCCTCAACCTGTTCCATGGCCAGCACTTTCAACTGACCTTCAACACCGGGTTGAACAACCTCGACAGTCAGTGGGCCGGCTTGTTGATTTTCGATGAGAGCGGTCAGGTGCTGTCGGCCAATCGCCGGGCCGACAATCTCTTGGGTGTGCGCTTGTCGCGGGTCAGTGTTGAGAGCCTGTTCAAGGTGTCGTTACTCGAGTTGATCAACCAGCCGGACGGTTTGCCGTTTGCCTTGCAGACCTGCGGGAGTAACCGTTTCCAGTGTTTGTTGAAGCGGCCACAACAGGCGCCCATAGAGGCGCGAGTGTTTACGTCTGAACCCAAAGCCGCCGCGCCAACCGCGATCAGCCTCAACACGCTGCACCTGGGCGACAGTCGCGTGGAAAAAGCCGTGCGCCAGGCCGAGCGTTTGCTGGAAAAAGACATTCCGCTGCTGATCCACGGCGAAACCGGGGTTGGCAAAGAGGTGTTCGTCAAAGCCCTGCACCAGGCCAGTTCGCGCAGCAAACAGGCTTTCATCGCCGTCAACTGCGCGGCGATCCCCGCCGAACTGGTCGAATCGGAATTGTTCGGCTACGAGAAAGGCGCGTTCACCGGCGCCAACCAGAAAGGCAGCATCGGCCTGATCCGCAAAGCCGATAAAGGCACCCTGTTCCTTGATGAAATCGGCGACATGCCGTTGCCGACCCAAGCGCGGTTGCTGCGGGTGTTGCAGGAGCGCTGTGTGCAACCGGTGGGTAGCAGCGAGTTGTTTCCGGTGGACTTGCGGATCATCTCGGCGACCAACCGCTCGCTACGGGAGCAGGTGCAACTGGGGCGGTTTCGCGAGGATTTGTATTACCGCATCGGTGGCTTGACCCTGGAGTTGCCGCCATTGAGGGAGCGCAGTGACAAAAAGGCGTTGTTCAAACGGCTGTGGGAGCAGCATCGTGAACCGACGCAGTGGGCGGGGTTGAGCCACGAAGTGCTGGAACTGTTCGATAAGCATCCGTGGCCAGGCAACTTGCGCCAAGTCAGCAGCGTGATGCAGGTGGCGCTGGCCATGGCTGAAGAGCAACCCGTGCGACCGGAGCATTTGCCGGATGATTTTTTTGTCGATCTGGACATGGAGCCGGTTGAGCGCGTGCAGCCATTGGGGCTGGATTTGAATGATGTTGAAGCGTTAAACCGGGAGCTGCAGGCGGCGGGGGGAAATATTTCGCACTTGGCGCGACGACTGGGTGTGAGCCGCAATACCCTTTACAAACGGTTGCGTCAGGCTGAATGACAAGATGTCTGGGCGGGTCTCATCGCTGGCGAACCTGCAATGACTTCAGCCCTGTCCCTGTAGATTCCTGAGATAACCCAAAAACAAAAACCCGCACAAGGCGGGTTTTGTTTTTAGCGGATCAGCCAATCAGTCAGCCAAACGCCAGGTCGTCCCACCCTTGCCGTCTTCCAGCACCACGCCCATGGCGGTGAGCTGGTCGCGGATGCGGTCGGATTCGGCCCAGTCCTTACCCGCCCGCGCCGCCAGACGTGCAGCAATCAGCGCGTCGACTTCAGCCGCATCGACACGCCCTTCGGCGCCAGCCTGCAGGAAGTCGTCGGCCTCGAGTTGCAACACACCCAGCACGCTGGCCAGTTCTTTCAGACGGGCCGCTAAACCGGCCGCGGCATCGAGATCGCTCTCGCGCAGTCGGTTGATCTCACGCACCATCTCGAACAGCACGGCGCAGGCTTCCGGCGTACCGAAGTCGTCGTTCATCACCGCGGTGAAACGTTCAACGAACGCTTCGCCACCGGCCGGCGCCGCAGTCGGCAGGCCTTTGAGCGCGTGGTAGAAACGCTCGAGTGCGCCTTTGGCGTCCTTGAGGTTGTCTTCCGAGTAGTTGATCGCGCTGCGGTAGTGGCTCGACACCAGCAGGTAACGCACGACTTCCGGGTGGTACTTGTCGAGCACGTCGCGAATGGTGAAGAAGTTGTTCAAGGACTTGGACATCTTCTCGCCATTGATGCGAATCATGCCGCAATGCATCCACGCGTTGGCGTAGGTCTTGCCAGTGGCCGCTTCGCTCTGGGCGATTTCGTTTTCGTGGTGCGGGAACTCAAGATCGCTGCCGCCGCCATGAATATCGAACGTCTCACCGAGGCAGCAGGTGGACATCACCGAGCACTCGATGTGCCAGCCCGGACGCCCGGCGCCCCACGGCGATTCCCAGCTTGGCTCGCCCGGTTTGACGCCTTTCCACAGCACGAAGTCCAGCGGATCTTCCTTCGCTTCGTCGACCTCGATCCGCGCACCGATGCGCAGGTCTTCGATCTTCTTGCGCGACAGCTTGCCGTAGCCCATGAACTTGCAGACGCGGTAGTACACGTAGCAATAGCCCGGGGCGAAGGCGTAGCCCTTGTCGATCAGGGT